>NZ_BAABIZ010000005.1:0-123949 GCF_039543045.1 Bartonella jaculi | reverse complement strand
ATAGACGGATGATCTCGCATATAGGCTGTGAAGATGGTTGTGGTTATCTTTTACAATTTTTGTCAGGAAGTTTTGCCATGCAAATACAGTCTAGTTCAACCTTGTGGTCAAGTTTTACGACAGAGACAAATGCGACAGAGATAAATGTTTTGGTAGGTGGAGGAAATTGGCAGGACGGAACGAAGAGCGGTCCTTTTTTTCGTAATGGTTCGTATTCTCGTACTTCTTCTGATGAAAAACTAGGAGCCCGTGGGTGTAGTCGTCCACGGCGTTTTGGATAATGGATGATAGCAGAGATGAGAGAGTATCCAGAGCATTTAAATACGAAGCAAGATTATCTGAACATGCTTGCATATGACAAGGTTGAAACGTTGAGACGGTTAGAGCAGCTTTTAGAGACGCGTTTTTATTGGATCCCAATAAAAGAGCTTGGAGAGGGAGAAGAGGGGATTGAAGATGAGAGGCATAAGGTTTTTGTGACACAAGAAACGCCGGTTGATTTAGAGGGAGACTTTGTAGAAAAGCGTTATCAATATGAATTGCAAGAGAGTGAATATGCCCCGCTATTTAGGCTTGGTTTTAGTGTTAAAGAAGTCGAGCAATTGATCCAAGAAAATAAGGAATAAAGCCGTTGTAGAATAATCGGAAATCATATTTGTCCAGCCTCACTTTTGTGGGGCTTTTTTATGGAGGATCAGATGAGAAAGATATCAAAGGAAGGTTTAGAGCTTATCAAACAATGGGAAGGGTTGCGTTTAGAGGCTTATAGAGATTTAGCATGCATTTGGACCATTGGTTATGGTCACACCAGCAATGCTGGTCAACCGTTTGTCAAAAAAGGCATGCGTATTAGCCAAGAGGAAGCAGAAAAAATTCTTTGTGAGGATTTAAAGCAATTTGAGAAGACGGTAGAGGAATCGGTGACGGTTTCGTTAACGGATAACCAATTCGCAGCATTGGTGTCGTTTTGTTATAATGTAGGAACAAAAGCTTTTTGCAAGTCAACGTTGTTGAAGAAGCTTAATCAAGGGGATTATGAAGCTGTTCCTAGTGAATTACAGAAATGGAATAAAGTGGGCGGCAAGCCTTTTGTAGGTTTAGTCAACCGTCGAGCAGCAGAAGCGGGTTTGTGGGTAAAAGGGTCTTACATTGCTTCGAATTATGAACGGGTAGAAACGCGTGGTGCAACTGGTCTTTTAAAGATAGAAGCACTAGCGCCGATTATAGGCTCTTGTTCAGGCTTTGGAGGCTTTTTGGTTGGCAATGGACCGATTCAGTGGGCATTAGCCGCCATAATGGTTTTAGCGGCATGTGTAGGTATTGTATTTGTAGCCAAGAGGTTTAAGGAGCAGCGTTTGTGATATTTTGGTTTAAGAAATATTCTCTCATGTTTACAGCGGCTTTAGCCGTTTTTTTAATGTCGTTAGTGAAGGCGTTTCACCTTGGCAAGAAAAGCGAACGGCATAAGCAAACAGAGAATGCTTTAAAGACAGCAACGACACGTCTTGAGGTAGAAAATGAAGTTAATCGGAAAAGTGATGTTGATGTGCGCACTGAACTTTCTCGCTGGGTGCGCGGCAAATAGGTCTGTTTTTTGTGATGGCTGGTTGCCCCTCTATTTGGATCAGCAAGATGTTACGGTCATCAGTTCCAATCTAGCAAGAGACATATTGAAACATAACAAGCAGGGAGCACGCTTATGTGGTTGGCAACATGACCAAACAAGAAAGTAACAAGGATAAAGATCTCAGCGAAAAAGAACAGCAGCTGCTTCATGAGATGATAAACACCTATCAAGGTTTGAAGATGATGTCACGCATCATAAAATGGATAGCCTTTGCAGTCTTTATCTTTGTAATGGATTTTTCGCGTTTCATCGACGCCATAGAAAATAGCTTCTCACACTTTAAAAAATGGCTCATAAAAAGTTAGAGGAAACCTATGTTTGATATACCGCATAGAATTAGATTTTTAAAAACTCATAATGGAGATGCAAGCTTAAAACAAGATCGCCTCTTAACATCAGAAACGAATCTTCGTTGGCAAAATTTTTTAAATAATTTTCTCATAGCTAGCTATCATCATCATAAAAAAAATAAAGTAAAAAATCCAGATATTAGTTTTCAGAAGTATGTGATTGATGTTTCAGATAATGATGTAATAGCACAGCGTATTGCGTTGCTTAATTATTATTTGTCTAATTACCTCTTCAAGGAGGATTTTGATGAATGCTATATCACAAAATGCTATAGTTCCGATAGTTTTGACGATTTTTATTTCGTAGCAAAAGTAAACGGTTTTAGTTTTCCACTTCATTTAGGAAGCAAGAAATACCGTAAGATTTTTCATTCTAAAATTATCTAAACCTCTCCTTAAAAAAGAAGTGCTGATTCGAAATAATTGAAGAAAATTTTGCAAAGATTTGTTAGAATCAGCAGAAATCTTTCTTCTCTAACAGGACTTTTTAGATGGTTACATCGTTTGGTAAAATCTTACGTAAACTTCGCGTTGATCACTCAGAACGTCTCTTAGATATGGCTGAGAAATTAGACGTATCTGTATCATTTTTATCTTCAGTTGAGATTGGTAAAAAATCTGTACCCGTTGGTATGGAAGAAAAAATCATAGAATTATACGATTTAGATCAAGATATGGCTTCTCTCTTAAGAAAAGAGGCTGATGCTTGCCGTAAGAGTTTTACAATAAAAGCTTCTGATCCATTTAGACGTGAAGTTGTTGGCATGTTTGTTAGAAACTTAGATAATTTTTCACCACAAGGAGTAGCAAGATTAAAAGAATTTTTGGAGAAAGTTGGCAAAGAAACAGGTGTCCTATAGAGGCATGTTGGAAAATCCTATTCCCAAACTTTTATTTACGTATCCCGAACCGTAAAAAAAGATATATAAATACAGTAAGTTACATGAATAAAAAAGAGGGCTTATCACTCACATGTAACACTTTAAATAATTTGCCCATTTGATCTGCGCCAGCGAGTCGTTCTATATCTTGGCGGATTTTGTTTTGCAGCGCAGGACTTTTGCCCGCTCCAAGTTGTTTTGCGCGTTCTAGCAGACCCATTTTTAAAAGAAAATCTCCTTGTTCTAGAATTTCAGCAAAACAGCCTTGTTCAAGAGCTATTTTTTTTAAAAAGAAAAAACCAACATGTGATGTTAAATCATGTTCACCGGGAGCATCAAAAATATCACGGAATCTATGTTTTGAAAGTGCTTGCAGTGTATCGCCAAATGCAAGATCAGCAGCACCATAATCAATGAGCAAAGCAGAACCTTTTACTTGTACTAAGTGGTTGCTGATATGCTGCATAAATTGATGCCGTGAGGGTGCATGTTCAAAAATTGTTCCATCAGGGACTTCAGAACCGTAGAGTTGTAAATAAGAAGAAGGAAGTTTATGTGGGGCAGCAATAAAGGTGAACTCTCCATTTTGATCGATTGTAATGCGACGTTCTTTCCAGTCTCCATTGATTTTGATATATTGGTTAATGGGAAGGGTATCGAAGAACTCATTGGCGATCAAGAAGAGTGGTTTTGGGGGGATTTGATCAAAGCGTTCTATGCTATGGATCTGTTTTTGATAACAAGAAAGACGCTTTCTTTGTTCTTCTGCAAGCTTTTTACTTATTTCGATAAGAAAAATTTCAGCAGATTCAAATGCTGGGGTGCATAATTTTCGAATGGTACGCAAAACATCATCCATGAGAATTCCGCGTCCTGGACCTATCTCAGTTAGAATGAAAGGGCGAGGACAACCTTGAGCTTTCCAGCTTGCGAGGGCCCAAATTCCAATCATTTCTCCAAACAATTGGCTTATTTCAGGTGCGGTAATGAAATCACCGGCACGCCCAAAGGGATTTTGTGTTTGATAATAGCCAAATTGAGGATCAGTGAGTGCCAACGCCATATATTGGCTGACAGAAATTGGTCCATTGCATGCAATAATTCCTTTAATTCTTTCTTTAAAGGTAGCCATTATTTTACGGATTGCTGTCTAAAGGCTTGGAAAAGGAGATAAAATCCCAAAAAAAGCATAGGAAGAGTTAAAGCCATGCCATAGGTAAATCCAGTGGAATGAAAAAGAGTAGAAAACCATTCTGGGTCTTCTTGAGGAGCGCGGTAAATTTCTGAAGTGCTTCGTGCTATTGCGTAGCCTATAATAAATGTTCCTGCTACGGTACCGGGGCGCTTTAATGCTTTGAAGGCAAAAATAATAATAGACAAAATAATGAAAAGAAAAAATCCTTCCATGAGGGCTTCGTAAAGTTGACTTGGATGGCGTGGTAGATATTGGGGATCTTGGGGGAAGCAAACGGCCCAAGGGAGTGTGGTCATATTGCCCCATAATTCTTGGTTGATGAAGTTGCATATTCGTACAATGCCGATGCCAATAGGAGCACCTGCTGCAACTATATCAAACATTGCTCGTGTGTTGATGCTGTTTTTACGAGCAAACCAGACCATTGCAATGATGATACCAATAAGTCCACCGTGAAAGGACATTCCCCCATCCCATATTGCGATGATGGCACTTGGGCGACTAAAGTAATAAACAGGATCCCATACAAGCACTTGTCCTAAGCGGCCACCAGCAACGACACTGATGGCAGACCAGACAACAAAATCTCCTATCTTCTGCTGATCCATAGGAGGGTGATTTGCATACCAGAGGGACTTTTCTTCTAATAATTTTTGCGCATACCACCAAGCAAAAAGAATGCCTACAACGTAACCAAGTCCGTACCAATGGAGGGCTATGGGACCTAAACGAACAATGACGGGATTAAGAAAAGTTGGAAAAGCAATGGCAGGACAAGAAAGATCATTCATAAGCAAACGCTTTACATTTATTAATGTTAGATGACGTATTAATGTTAGGTGATACGCAAAAATGACAGATGAATGCACAATGGTCAATCAGGAGAGTGAAAGGTTTCCACCGTTTAGTATGGTAAAAAATTTATGGTGGTAAAAGGAATGTAAAAAGGTCCAGATAAAACCTGTGTAATAATATAAAATCTAAAAAGTTAAAGGGAACAAAGACAGTATCTAAATGTTATGAAAATACGCTATAGTGCGTGCGTCAGTAATTGAAATGAAGGAAAAAACTACATGCGTAATGGATCAAACCGTATTTTTGATGAATTAGCAAAATTAGCAACAGATGCAGTTGATGTTGCACAAGGTATAAAGCGTGAAGCCGGAACAGCTTTTCGTTTGCAAGCTGAAAAGATAGCGAATAAACTCGATCTTATCTCACGTGAAGAATTTGAAGCACTCAAAGAAATGGTATTGAAACTACATGCCGACAATGTTGATTTGAAAAAACGTCTTGATGATTTGGAACAAATGCAGACGAGAAAAAAGTAAAACGGTTTTTGTAAAAAATTATAGTTTGAAAAAAATATCCCCAATTTTTCAATGGAGTGCGTGAAACAGAAAAATGCTTAATACTGAGTCTGTTAGAGCAGATTTTCTATTTTCTTCGGTTTGTTTTTTTACAAAAAAGCACTTTTTTTGAATCAGGGGGCTGGCGCTATGAAATTGTATCAATACACTGAAAAAACTTGGTGATTCGTTTTATTGTTATCAGGTGTATTACTTGGGAAACATCATTCGTTTCTGGGTAGCGTGTGTTTTTAAGTGTGTATTTGTTTGGTGTAAGGCTTTGATTGTAGCAAAGTGTTGTTACGGTGTAGGTGCTTTGTGTGCTGTTGACAACGTTGTTAATATTTATTGAGGGTTAATGATGAGGCTTGCATTTTGCGCCACAGAAAGAGAAGAGCATCCTGTTGACTTTATCGAACAGATTGCTTGTAAATACGATTGGTCTTTTGAGCGGAATGCAGAAGATGAAATTAGTGTTTGTGTAGAAGGGAAACGAGCAAATTATCGTCTTGCCTTTTCATGGATGGAAGAACATGAAGCTCTTCATTTAGCTTGTGCATTTGATCTTTTGATTGAAAATGGTCAAACAGCGGAAATGCATCGCTTATTGCTGGCAATTAATGAAAAATTATTGCTAGGGCATTTTGATTACTGGCAGGGAGAGAATTCGGTTATTTATCGGCAGGGTCTTCTTTTGGCTGGTGGGGTGCCTCCATCTCATATACAGGTTGAAACATTGTTGATACACGCACTTAAAATTTGTGAAAGCCATTATACTGCATTTCAGATGGTTGCTTGGTCTGGTGAAAGCGCTTACAAGGCACTGCAATACACTTTGTTCGAAACTGTAGGGAATGCCTAAATCCTTTAGAAGCCCTCTTTAGCGATTATTTTTTATTATCAATGAGCCGTGTGAAATATTTCTCATAAGGGGATATCGATAATAGCGCGTAATCCCCCTAAGGGGCTATCATCTAATTGAATGTTGCCTCCGTGGCTGCGCGCTATGTCTTGGGCAATAGAAAGACCAAGACCGGTTCCACTCGCGTCTTGATTTCGTGCTTTATCAAGTCTAAAAAATGGTTTAAATACTTCCATACGCATATTTTTATCAATGCCAGGTCCATCATCATCAATAGTGATTATAAAAGATTCTTGTTGGGATATGGCTGTTAGTTTAACGGTGTTGGCGTAACAAAATGCATTTGACACAAGATTGCTGACTAGGCGTGTGAAGGCATGAGGACGCGCTTGTATTTCTGTTGGGCCTTCGATGGTGTAGGAAAATTGACGTTTGTGAAGATGAGCATCGGCAGAGAATTTTTGCATAAGAGTGTTTAAATCAAAGGTTTTAACACTTTCACTGCCTTCACCGCGTGCAAAAGCAAGATAACCTTCTAACATATTTTGCATGTCGCTGACGTCTTGCTCAAGTGGAGCAATATCAAAGTCAGTATTTGCTAATGCTAGCTGTAATTTAAAGCGGGTAAGAATGGTTCTTAAATCATGACTTACGCCCGATAGCATCATGGTGCGCTGTTCGATTTGGCGTTCAATGCGTTCTCGCATACGTAAAAAAGCAATGCCAGCGCGACGAACTTCATCAGCTCCTTGTGGTTGAAAGCCTTCTGGTAAAGGACGACCGCGTCCAAAGCTTTCTGCTGCTTCAGCCAATTGTTGAATCGGCTTGATTTGGTTGCGCAAAAAGTAAATCGCTATCAGCAATAAAACAAGCGCTGTTCCTACCATCCAGCTTAAAAAAATACTGGTATTGGAAGCATAAGCTTGGCTGCGTGGTGCAAAGACTCGCAGGATGTTGTGACCAAGGTGGATGCGGATTTCGATAAGATTAGAATCCCCTACTGTATCAATCCAGAAAGGGCGGTTAATTTGGCGGGTGATTTCTTCACTTAAAAAATAATCAAGAATTGCGAAAAATGGTTTAGGCCCTGGAGGGGGAAGAGGGGAAGGGGGCAGGATCGAAATGTTTAATCCCATGCGTTGTTGTGCAATACGCTTGATATCTTCATAGTTATCTTGTTGCGGATATGTTTCAATGATATCGATGATAGCTGAAATATCATGGACAACAGCGGTTGAAAGACGCTCAGTCACCATTTGCCAATGGCGTTCCATAAAGACGTAGCCAATGACTGTTTGCAGGAGGACCATAGGAGCGATAATGATAATTAAAGAGCGGGCATAAAGCCGTTTGGGCATCTTCTTTGTTAACCATCGGACAAATTTTCTTGAAGATTCGATCATTATGCGCCTACTCAATGGAGAGTTTATAACCTATTCCTCGCACAGTCTGAAGCCATGTAGGGATTGCTGGATTTTGTTCAATTTTACGGCGTAGACGATTGATCTGTACATCAATGGTACGTTCACTAATATTACTGTCATTCATTGCGAATTTATGACGTGGAATTGTATCGCCTGCATTTTCGGCAAAAATAGCCATCATTTCTTGTTCCTTATCTGTTAATTTAATAACTTTTCCTTCTTTTTTAAGCTCACGTCGTGAAATGGAAAAGATATAAGGTCCAAAAACTATTTTCTCGATTTTGGGCTGGTTTGATAGAAAACCACGTCGTAAAATAGCATTGATGCGAAGGAGAAGCTCGCGAGGATCAAACGGTTTGGCGAGATAGTCATCTGCGCCTGCTTCTAATCCATGAATACGATGGTCTGTTTCCGACAAAGCTGTGAGCATGAGAATGGGAACATCTTTTGTTTGACGGAGTGAATGCGTGAGATCAATGCCGTTTTCGCCCGGCATCATGACATCAACTATAAGAAGATCAAAATCTAAGCTTGCAAGTTGACGTCTTGCTTCACCGGCATTGGCAGAAATTGAAACACGAAATCCATTTTTAATGAGAAATTGAAATAAAAGATTGCGGATACGCGTATCGTCATCAATCACAAGAAGGTGAGGGGCGTCATCACACAAAACTTGAACGTGATCAGTCATTCTTCAAAGCCTTGATAAAAATTTAGTTTACACAAAATGCAAGTTTACATAAGTTGTATAAAGCTGTCGAGCAGCCACCTTTACCTTAAATTCGGGGGACTGTTATTTATAAATTTAAAAAATTTACTTTTGAAAAGGGCATCATGGGTAGTCTTAATATACATATTATTCCAGTTACGGCATTCCAACAAAATTGCACTTTGCTTTTTGATAGTGAGTGTAAAACGGGGGTTCTCGTTGATCCTGGTGGTGATTGGCCGCGAATTCAAAAAGTGATCCAAAAAAGTGGTGTTATCGTTGAGGCTATTTGGATAACGCATGGTCATATTGATCATGTGGGAGCAGCAATGCAAGCGAAAGAGGCACTTAATGTGAAAATTATCGGTTCACATCGCGATGATAAACCTGTGATGGATGCCGTGAGTGAAAGCGCAAAAAATTACGGCATCACTGATGCACGCATCTGTATTCCTGACCAATGGTTAGAAGATGGTGAGTGCGTTCATTTTGCTGGACATGTGTTTAGGGTTTTTCACACACCAGGACATTCTCCCGGTCATGTGATTTATTTTAATAAAAAAGAATGCTTCGCCTTATTGGGTGATGTTCTCTTTCGTGGTTCTATTGGACGTACGGATTTTCCCTTCTGTTCTCATGAAGAATTGATGAAATCTCTTCGAGAAAAAGTTCTTCCTTTAGGCGATGATGTGTATTTTATCTGTGGTCATGGTCCCCAAAGTAGCATAGGCTATGAACGCCAAAATAATCCTTTTCTTCAAAGTATTAACATATAAACACAAAAAAACGCTTTTGAGCGCTTTTTTGTGTCATGTAAGATTTCTTTTAGTATGTCGCGTTAATATACAGGGGCGTAACAAAAGTGTTCTAAACCATTACGGTCCCGAAAAGTACCTGTTTTAGGGTTGAACGAACGGTATTTTTTCTTGCAATAGTTAAGCCAAGCAGATGCCTCTGATTGCTGGAGTGGCTTATATGTTGCTGTTTGCTGTACTTCATAAACTATCTGTTCTTGTGGAACTTGTTGATAGACGATTTGTGGGACTTCTTGATACACAACTCTTTGTTGCGGTGCTACTTGATAGATAACCTGTGGTTGTTCTGGTTTCTTTAAAACATTGCCAAGAATTGCACCTGCCGCAAGACCAATAATGCCTGCTGCTAAAGCATCCCCTGAATTATCACGATTCACGTTTATATGATGATGTGTTATCGTTTTGCGTTCAACATAACGACGTGTTTCACGTTCAACATGGTGATAATTATCTTCCCTTCTTCTATGGTCAACATGATAATGATGATTATGAGAAGGATTCTTAGTAGAAACTAGACGAGTACTACCATTATCAAAATGGTGATTGAAGTTGCTAGAAGAAAAACGCGTCTGCATCTCTATTTTCTTCATATTATCATTTATTTCCTTATTCATCCTCTCTATTTTTCTATCTATTTCTCTGGAAATATAGTCACCATGAGCCCATGTCATATCCGCAAGCGTTGTATCTAACGGCATCAAAACGGTTACAGTTGACATTACTGATAATACCGCTAACTTGGTCACTTTTTTCATAGCGATGCTCCTTATGTAAATTCGTATTTTTTCACATCCTATATGTGTCAAGCTGAATAGAACCTGAACAATTTTAGACTTTATTTTGACAGAAAGAATAAAAATCCATTTAGAAGAAAATATTATAAATTATAGTAAAATAAAATTGTGGCAAAATTTTATTTCAATTGACGTGCTGTTATTAATTTTAATTAATAATATTTTATTGTATAACCTTATTTTTTATTATACTGTATAACTTATTTAGTTATGAATATTTCATTTGTATCACTTAATCTAATATGACTTAATTAAAAATCGTATGAATAAAAGCTATCGTTTTTATCATTATAGGTTTATGGTGTTATGATAACGTCTTGTTTTACTTTATTTTGTTATAGAACACTGTCTTGTTTGCCTCCTCTCTTGTGAGGCTAAATAATATTTAGTTAGATATCATAGTATAACTGTATAAAGATAATCTATTGCGGGGAATTTTTTGATATATAGGAGACATTCTTTGCAAATTTGTCTGCATTTGTTTAGCGTTTAGGAGTGTTTTGGGCGTGTTTTTATAGGTTTAGGGATTTTTTATAATGTGGTTAAAAAAGAAAATTGCCTGAAAAGTCAATAAGTTGAAGCGTTTTTTTGTAAAATTTTCTTTCTTAGGTTGTTTTAAATTGGAGTGTCCTTGATATTTGAAGTTATCTATTTTTAGAGCAATACTGTTTGCTTTTCTTCTTGAGTAGTTTTTTAGAAAAGCTAAAGATTATTTTGGGCGGTTTGAAATTTTTTGCTCTTTCGTTGGACGCGTTTTTTTCCGTTTTTCTTTTTGATTTTCCAAAATACCAGTATCCATGGTTGGTCCCATGTGATCAAGGTCTGGTTTGGAGAAAAGACTTGGTTGAAAGAGGGGCTCATGAGTGGGTTGTTTGCTATGATGTGTTAAGGGATCATCCACAATTGCTAATTCTATTTTCTGCAACTGCTTGATTTCATCACGAAGTCGCGCTGCCTCTTCAAAGTTAAGATCTGCTGCTGCTGCACGCATTAATTTTTCGAGATGTTGGATATGAGATGCTAAATTGTTGCCAACCATATTTTTTTTCTCGATGAAATCAGGGATGTTTGTGCAAATACGGTCGTTTTCATATCCTGAATTGAGAATATCTCCGATATTTTTTTTGATACTTGTCGGTGTGATATGGTGCTCTTCATTATAGGCTATTTGTTTTTGTCGACGTCTTTGTGTCTCCTGCAAGGCTCGTTCTATAGAGCCAGTGATTGTATCTGCATAAAGAATAACTCGACCATCTACGTTGCGTGCGGCGCGTCCGATTGTTTGTACGAGTGAGGTTTCGGAGCGCAAAAATCCTTCTTTGTCGGCATCTAGAATAGCGACAAAACCGCATTCTGGAATATCTAAGCCTTCTCTGAGTAGGTTGATACCGATGAGGACATCAAAGGTACCGAGCCGCAGATCACGAAGAATTTCAATACGTTCTAATGTATCAATGTCAGAATGCATATAGCGTACACGGATACCTTGTTCGTGGAGATATTCAGTTAAATCTTCGGCCATACGCTTTGTTAGGACTGTCACTAATGTACGGTAGCCTTTTTGAATCGTTTTACGAATTTCATTCACAACATCATCGACTTGATTCTTGGCTGGGCGTACTTCTGTTGCTGGGTCAACCAACCCTGTTGGGCGGATAATTTGTTCCGCAAAAATGCCGTGAGACTGTTCTATTTCCCAGCGTCCAGGCGTTGCTGAGACAGCAATAGTTTGTGGGCGCATGGCATCCCATTCTTCAAAGCGTAAAGGGCGATTGTCCATACAAGAGGGGAGGCGAAAGCCATATTCGGCTAGGGTTGCTTTTCTACGAAAATCACCTCGGTACATGCCCCCAATTTGGGGAATGGTTACATGGCTTTCATCGATAAAAACAAGAGCATTGTTTGGAATATACTCAAACAAGGTTGGTGGTGGTTCACCGGGTTTTCGACCGGTTAAATAGCGCGAATAATTTTCGATTCCGGCGCATGATCCGGTCGTTTCCAACATTTCCAAATCAAAAATTGTGCGCTGTTCTAAACGTTGCGCTTCTAGAAGACGCCCAGCTGCGTTCAATTCAGCAAGGCGTTGAACTAGTTCCATTTTAATCGATTTTATTGCCTGATTTAATGTTGGCCGCGGTGTGACATAGTGTGAATTGGCATAAATTTTAATCGATTGAAGGTCGTTTGTTTTTTGTCCTGTTAGAGGATCAAATTCAGTAATCATTTCTACTTCATCGCCAAAGAGCGAAAGACGCCAAGCACGATCTTCAAGATGAGCAGGAAAAATTTCTATTGTGTCCCCTCGGACACGAAAAGAACCACGAATGAAATTAATGTTTTGTCGATAATAGTGTTGAGAAACCAAATCGGCTAGTAATTGCCGTTGATTGAGTTTGTCTCCTTTTTTTATTTGCAAGGTCATGGCTGTATAGGTTTCTACCGAGCCAATCCCGTAGATACAAGATACAGATGCAACGATAATGACATCATCCCGTTCAAGTACAGCGCGTGTTGCAGCATGGCGCATACGGTCGATTTGTTCATTAATAGAGGATTCTTTTTCAATATAAGTGTCAGAACGTGCAACATAGGCTTCTGGCTGGTAATAGTCGTAATAAGAAACAAAATATTCGACAGCATTGCGGGGGAAAAAACTTTTGAATTCTCCATAAAGTTGTGCGGCTAAAGTTTTATTGGGTGCTAAGATCAGAGCTGGCCGTTGTGTTTTTTCAATGATTTTGGCCATTGTATAGGTTTTTCCCGATCCGGTAACACCTAAAAGCACCTGGGTGCGTTCATCCTTTTCAATTCCCTCAACCAGAGTTCTAATTGCTTGAGGTTGATCTCCCGCTGGTTCAAAGGATGTTTCGACTTGAAATGGAATACCACCTTCAGATTTTTCAGGATGAATAGGACGGTGAGGTGTCCATAATGCGCCATTCTTGAAAAGAGGATTGCCTGAGGTAATCAGGGCAGTAAGAGCTTCAACTGTCGCTGTAACACCATTTTTCATTATTGCTTCCTTTGATATAAAAATGTGTTTTAAAAGGAAATATTACATTCACCAATTTGATCGAGTTAATAGCAGCATTCCTTAGCAGTTTTGTTCCCGCTTACTGGATATTTCATTAACTCTTTGGAGAGTTTTTTTCAGCATTTGTATTGTAACGACAGCTATGGTTGTTTGTGTTACTTTCTTTCATTTATACGATGATGATGTTCAGCAGGGCACTTGTTATGATATTCACTACAGCCGTTATAAAGAAAATTATACGTATTATGATTTGTTACAGGCAGCATCGCATATGTATGATAAAGAGCATTTCCATCTTTAAATGAAAGGTAACGAGATGATACCCAACCTGTTTGAGCGTTATATCTGATATGGCACCAGTTTTCTCTACACATTTGGACGAAGATCAACTTCCCTGCGGGAATCAAACCACGAAGCGTATACTGCGTGCTTGGCCCTGCTCTAAAATTCAGATTGTTTATAACAAAAGCTTCTGCGGCTTCGGATACTACTGTGGCTAAAAGGAGAGAGCTAAACACACAAAAAACGACTAAATTTTTCATTTTCCTGCAGAGGTTTCCTTTAGAGATTTCTCTTTCTTCTCTTTTCATAAAAGATCTTTCCTACTAGATTATGATAAAACAGAAAAAAATACAATTGTTTCTTCTTGAAACTTCTGATGCTAGAAACTTAATTGAATATTTTAAGTCTTCAAATATTTGAATTGTCTAAACAGAATTGGTGCATACCTTGTTTTCCTTTTTATTTTTATATGGAAAATAGGGATGCTGTACTATATAATATACGAAATTGTGTTTTTCGGATTCCAAAAGTGATTTTGGAAGCCGTTTTTTATGTTTTTATTAAACCTTCCGTGTAACAGAAAGGGACGGATTATGGAAAAAGTTCCGATGACTACAGCTGGTTTTGAAAGTCTTAAAGAAGAATTGCGTTGGCGCCAACAACAGGAACGTCCACGGATTATTGAAGCAATTGCTGAGGCGCGTGCACATGGTGATCTTTCAGAAAATGCCGAATATCACGCTGCTAAAGAAGCACAAAGTCATAATGAGGGGCGCATCAATGAGCTTGAAGACTATATTGCGCGTGCAGAAGTTATTAATGTTTCACGTCTTTCAGGTGACAAAATTAAATTTGGAGCTACAATCAAGCTTTTGGACGAGGATACTGAAGAAAAAAAGATTTATCAGATCGTTGGTGATCAAGAGGCTGATGTAAAAACTGGTAAAATTTCTATTTCCTCACCCATTGCACGTGCACTCATTGGCAAGCAAGAAGGTGATGTGATTGAAGTGAATGCACCGGGTGGGGTGCATAATTATGAAATTATTGAGGTTCAGTACATTTAAATTGTTATGCGTGTGTCTTTGGAAGAAACAGAGATTATTACTCCTCACTTTAAAAAGCGCTTATCAGGAGTGACATCTACGGTTATTCAGCTTATTCCACTGCAGCGAGAGCAGGGTGTACATATATCTACTTTTGGGTTTGGATTGCCGCGAAATTTACCAACCCTCGCCTTTAAGGACCTTTGCGGGCTTTGGAAAAGTCCAAGAGGTAAGCCATTTCGTATTTGGCATGCACGGCGCAATATCGAGATGCTTTGCGGGGTCTTTTTACGCGATGTTTTGCGGATGAAGCTCAAACTCGTCTTTACTTCGGCATCTCGACGCAAACACAAGCCTTTTACCAAATGGTTGCTTCGTCGTATGGATAAGGTTATTGCGACTAGTGTATGTACGGGATCCTATCTAGAGGTGCCTCATCAGGTTATTATGCATGGAGTGGATGTTAAGCGTTTTTCACCTCCCAAAATTCCTGATGATTACTTTTCAGCAACTGAGTTCCCAGGGAAATATGCAGTAGGGTGTTTTGGGCGCGTGCGCTATTTAAAAGGCACCGATTTGTTTGTGGATGCAATGATAGCGCTGCTGCCATACTATCCTGATTGGACTGCAATTATTGCTGGGCGGACTACAGAACAGCATTATAGTTTTGAAAAGAAATTACGACAGAAGATTGCTGAAGCTGGGTTAAATGACCGCATTATTTTTCTTGGTGAGAGGCTTGATATACCTGTGTGGTATCGTCGTCTGTCACTTTATGTGACTCCTTCTCGTTTGGAAGGTTTCGGTTTAACACCCTTGGAGGCAATGGCATCACAGACAGCTGTCGTGACAAGTGACGTGGGAATTTTTAAAGAATTGGTGGTAGAGGGAACAGGAACCGTTGTTCAAGCCGGAGATGGAGCGGCTTTAACAGCGGCGATTGAACCTTATTTTACTGATTTAGAAAAAACAATGGCCGCAGGGAAAAAAGCGTTAAACCATGTTCGTACACATTTTCCTCTGGAAAAGGAGGCAGCAGCAATAGGAAACGTTTATAAGGAAATATTTGCGGAAAAAACATTTTAAATATTTCAGGAACTTTCTGGGGAAATGAATAAGATGTGACCTTCTTAAAGGTCTTTATAAATATTTAGCAAACAGCTTAATAATATAAAGGTAATTTTACAAAATTGAGCGTGTTATTTAAGATAATGCAATACTATACTGTCAAATATTTTTATAAAAGAAATGAGATTTTATATTTTTAGAGTGATGTAAAACATAGGAAATTGGCGCTTATTTCTTACTAAAGTGTGCGTTTGAGAATATAGTGTGTGGTATTTAAAACTGGATTGTTGTATCTTTCTACATTTTTCTCGTGCTGCGAGTGGTGTATATTTTTCAGTAATAAAAATTTATCTTATCTACATCATAATAGAAAAAACTTCTTTACTAAAAAACGTTGTTTTTTAACTCAGTGGCTATATTGTTGGTAAGATATATTGAGATGTTGTGTTAATCCCTTTCCTTTTTGATGAGGTGGATACATAAAATAGAGTGTTATAAAACTTTGTTTGGTATGAAAGATCTTGAGTAATACTTGATAGTCTTGAGGCATTGCATTCATTTGAAACAGTTCATGCCTTAAAAAGAGTGGCATATGTTCCTATTTGAGAGATGGCTTTATATCGCTGATATAACCACTCGTTTGAAGATCTTTAAAAGCTTTTCCATGAATTGAATGAATATTAATTTTTTAATGTACAGCATTTGTTTTGTAAATTTCTTATCGTTACAAAGTTTAAATGCCATACATTTAGAATTGTTCACGCCAAAAAGCGGGGATGAAAAGTACGAATATGGTTATAATTTCAAGGCGCCCAGCTAGCATCAGAAAACTTAAAAACCATAAGGCATTATCATTTATGCTAGAGAAATTGCCGGCAGGGCCAATAATGTTTCCAAAACCTGGTCCAATATTTGAAAGGGCAGTTAAGACACCTGTAAAAGCCGTCGTAAAGTCAAGACCGGTTGTGAGCAAAAGTGCAGTACCGATAATAAGGCAAAACATATAAAGACATACAAAAAATAAAACTGCTTTAGCAACATCGGTAGAGATATTTGAATGATCATAGCGAGCTTTTACCACTACATTAGGAGAAAGAAGCTGTGCTATATTTGTTTGTGTAATACGCCAGAGTATAATGAGGCGATTAATTTTCATACCGCCAGAGGTAGAACCAGCACATCCGCCCATAAAAGAAATAATGAAAAAAATGCCAAGCGCAAAAGGCCCCCAAAGTTGATAATCTTCAGCACTATAGCCAGTGGTGCTAATGATAGACGAAAGGTGAAAAATAACATCGAGAAAAATCCAGTGGAAGGCACGGTGATCATGAAAACGCAACCATGCTGCTAAAGAAAAGCTAAAGAGAAAAACAATAGTAAGAAAAACGATCACTTGCGGATCAAGAAAGCGTTTGGAGCGGCCAGGAAGCACTAATTTAACATAAAGCACGAAGGGTAAAGCAGAAAGCAACATGAAGATTGTTGCAACAATTAAGATGGCTGGTTTATCAGAAAAATAGCCAAAGGAAGTATCATGAGTTGAAAAACCAGCTGTTGCTACTGTGCTCATTGCATGGTTGATGGCATCAAATAAACTCATGCCAGAAGCAAAATAAGAAAGCATACAAGCAAGTGTGAGTCCAACATAAGCTATGATAATTCCATTAGCAATCTGGTTGATGCGAGGCAGTATTTTTTCAGATTTATCTGATGATTCCATATGGAAAAGCTGTACTCCTCCAACACGCAGTGAAGGCAAAAGCAACAAGGCTAAACCAATAAAGCCAATGCCTCCAATCCAGCATATGATAGAACGCCATAACAAAATACTTCGCGATAAATTATCAAGGCCAGTGATTACTGTGGAGCCTGTGGTTGTGATCCCAGAAACGGATTCAAAAATCGCTCCTGCTAGAGAAATTGGAAGATGAGAAAGATAAAGAGGCAAAGCGCCAACGATACTTCCTGTGAGCCAAAGGCAAACAGTAAGCGTAAAGCCAAGCCGTGCCGAAAAACGACAGGTAGCACCCTTGGTGGCCAAAAGAATTAGGGTTGCTAACATAGTTGTTATGGCACAAGAGTAGAGAAAAGTTCTCCAATCACGGTTATTGTCGTGCAAATCCACAAAAATTGGTAGAAGCATTGCTCCTCCCATGATTAACGCAAAACGTGCACAGATATTGATAATAAATTGAAAAATGGTTGTTCCCTATCTTTGTATCTCTTTTGTTACGGTTTTATGCTCATGAGCATTTACGTTTTTTTCTTTATCGGATAAAGATTATCTCCTACATTAAAAAATGCTTTGATGAATCAGTAATTAAATCTTTTCACCAAACTCAAAAAGAAGTACATATACATCATAATTTAGGCTGTTGAAAAATCTTTTTTTTAAAGAGTGCATTACGTTATCATTGACAGAAGAACTAAGTAAAAAACGAAAGGGATTATATGGTACAATCGCATATTCGCCTGCTTATTATGGGCTCTGGTCCAGCTGGTTATACGGCAGCGATCTATGCGGCAAGAGCAATGCTTAAGCCGGTTTTGGTTACTGGCTTGCAGCAGGGCGGGCAGTTGACGATTACAACTGATGTTGAAAATTATCCAGGTTTTGCTAATCCAATTCAAGGACCATGGTTGATGGAACAAATGGCAAAACAAGCCGAAAATATGGGCACAGAAATTGTCTATGATATTATTACAAAGGCTCATTTATCAGAACGCCCTTTTATTTTATTGGGGGATTCCGGAACGCAATATTGTTGTGATGCGCTCATTATTGCAACGGGCGCGCAGGCTCGATGGCTTGGTTTGGACAGTGAACAGACATTTATGGGCGGGGGAGTTTCTGCTTGCGCTACATGTGATGGTTTCTTTTATCGTGGTAAAGATGTTATTGTTGTTGGAGGTGGAAATACAGCGGTAGAAGAAGCTCTTTATTTATCGCATTTGGCTAAAAGTGTAAGCGTGGTTCATCGCCGAGATCATTTGCGGGCAGAAAAAATTTTGCAAGATAGGTTGCTTGCTTGCGATAATGTACGTATTATTTGGAATCATGTGGTAGAAGAAATTGTTGGTTTGCCAGCTCAAGATTCAATGGGAGCTGTTGTAACAGGTGCACATCTTAAAAATGTTAAAACCGGTCAAAAGATTAAGGTCAATGCGGATGGGATATTTATTGCCATTGGGCATGATCCTGCTGTTTCTGTGTTTGAAAGACAATTAAAACAAAAACGGGGTGGCTATTTATGGACAGCGCCGGATTCAACAGCAACGAGCATTGCCGGTGTTTTTGCTGCAGGAGATGTAGCGGATGATACATTCCGCCAAGCTGTAACAGCCGCTGGAAGGGGATGTATGGCAGCACTAGAGGCAGAACGGTTCTTAGATCTTCAAACATAAACTCTCAAAGTGATAATAAATTAGAGGCAAGATTGTGACATCACCGTTGGATTGGGATAAGTTAAGGGTCTTTCATGCAGCGGCAGAAGCAGGTTCTTTTACACATGCAGCGCAAAGGCTTCACCTATCCCAATCAGCAATTTCACGACAGGTTTCAGCTTTAGAGCAGGATGTCGGTGTATCCCTGTTTCAGCGTCATGCGCGTGGGTTGATCTTAACAGAGCAGGGGGAGCTTCTCTATCGCACAGCTCATGATGTTTTGATGAAGCTTGAAAACGCGCGCTCGCAGCTCAGTGAAAGCCGTGAAAAACCAGCAGGGAATTTGCGGGTTACATCGACCTATGGAATGGGGGCAGGATGGCTTGCAGAGCGTATGCCTGAATTCTTAAGTCTTTATCCTGATATGCGCATTCAACTCTTGCTGGATGATGAAGAACTTGATCTGACAATGCGTCATGCAGACTGTGCTGTTCGTTTACATCAACCTCAGCAGCCTGATCTTATACAAAGAAAATTATTTACAATTCATATGCATGTTTATGCGTCGGAAAATTATATTGCAAATTATGGAAAACCAGAAAAATTGTCTGAGCTGGATGCACACCGTATTATTTCATTCGGTGAACCTGTCCCACCTTATTTGTCCGGTTTAAATTGGTTAGAAAAGGCGGGTAGGAGTGATGGATCTTTGCGTGTTTCAGTCCTAAGAATCAATAATATCATCTCAATCAAGAATGCAATTATGCGTGATCTTGGTATTGCTGTACTTCCGGATTATATCGTAAATAATGATGAGCGCCTTGTGCGACTTTTTCCTGATATGGTTGATATTCCTTCTTTTGATACTTTTTTTTGTTATCCTTACGCTTTAAAGAATTTGGCAAAGTTGAACGCTTTTCGAGATTATATTTTTTTGAAAGCTCGTCAGTGGGCTTTTTAGTAATATAGTATTTTTAGCTATGTGTTTCATGCATAGCAGATACGCTTAAGTCTTTATTGTGCTTCTTCTTATAAAATGACATACAATATTATCTCTTGATTATGTTGTCTCCCATTGCATTTTCTTGAGTGTTCCCTTACGAAGGTCTTTCAGATGGATTTTATCTCTGGGGATTTTCCAAATTTGCCGGACAAAGTGTCCGGCTTTTTTTTAGTTATCTGAAGAAATGTTTGAAAATTGAGATATATTGGAACATCATAAGGAAAGACTTCAAAAGTTTTATAGATGTCCCAAAGTCTTTTATACACACCAAAACTTGATGAGAAGTTTTGAGGAATACTATGCTGATAGCTTATAAGTACCATTAAAAATAAAAAGGTTTGGCTGGGAAAATAGAGTATTTATAAGCGTTAGATTTTTTTAATTATGGATTTAATCGAGAAGTATAATCCTTACGAGTGTGTAACATACGATTTTGGTGATTATCATTTAATGCGATTTAAAATTCAAAAAGAGTCATTTTTTAGTCATAGAGTAAAAACAGCTAAGGAGACACATTTTAATAAAGAAGATAGGGACTCGCTTTATGCAAATATTATCTCTAAAACGAGTTGTATCTCGCTTGTGGGGAGAGGGTAGTTGAATTTTTTTGTCCTGTTCATGGCAGATTACCACACCGTTTTTACACAACTCATTTGTTTATACTATAACCCAGTGATCGAAAATCTCTCAGATGTGCTTCGGCAACAAAACCGTAGCAATTAGATGATGCTCTGAATTTTAAAGCAAACTATTGCAGAAGCGCTGGATACGTAAACAAGCTTCTTCAAGCAACTTTTCTGATGTCGCATAAGAAATACGAAAAGCTGGTCCAAGTCCAAAAGCAGATCCATGGACAACAGCCACAGATTCTGCTTCCAGAAGCGCTATTACAAAGTCTTCATCATGAGAGATTACTTTACCTTTTGGGGTTTTCTTTCCAACAAGTCCTGCACAGGAAGGATAAACATAGAAGGCACCTTCTGGTGTTGGACAATGAATGCCAGGTGCTTGGTTTAGCATAGAAACAACAAGATCACGGCGTGCTTGGAAAACATTTTTATTTTCAGTAATAAAGTCTTGCGGACCATTGAGTGCTTCAACAGCTGCCCATTGTGAAATAGAGCTTGTGCCAGACGTTTGTTGTCCTTGAATAGTATCCATGGCTTTAATTAATTCTCGTGGTCCCCCTGCATAACCGATTCGCCAACCTGTCATAGCATAGGCCTTAGAAACACCATTCATTGTGAGTGTACGGTCGTAAAGTTTCGGTTCTACCTCTGCTGGAGTGACAAAGGTAAAGCCTTCATATGTAAGATGTTCATAGATATCATCGGTGAGGACATACACATGAGGATATTTCACTAAAACGTCTGTTAGTTTTTTTAATTCGTCATGCGTATAAGCAGCGCCTGATGGATTTGAAGGAGAGTTAAAAATAAACCACTTGGTTTTTTGAGTGATGGCAGCTTCTAACTCTTCCGGTTGAAGTTTATAAGAAAATTCAGCTTTTGTTTCGACAAAGATAGGTGTACCACTGTTGAGTGTAACCATTTCCGGATAACTGACCCAATAAGGAGATGGAATGATGACTTCATCTCCTTTGTTCAAAGTTGCCATCAACGCATTAAAGAGAATCTGTTTGCCGCCGGTGCCAACAATGATTTGCTCTGGTTCATAATTGAGATTATTTTCTCTTTTAAATTTTGTAGCAATTGCTTGGCGTAATTCTGGAATGCCAGATATGGGAGTGTATTTTGTTTCTCCGCGTCGAATAGCCTCAATGGCAGCATTTTTGATATTGTCTGGTGTATCAAAATCTGGTTCTCCAGCGCTTAAAGCAATGACATCACGACCTAACGCTTTTAAATGACGCGCTTTTTGGGAAACAGCAATTGTTGCAGAAGGTTTGATACGAGAAAGCCTCTCCGCGATAAAAACCATAGTTTCAATTCCTTATCATGACACAAGCAAAAGATTGTTGATTGGAAGGCATTCTATAAGAGATTACATTGTATGCAATAAAAAATTGCAGAGAAATTCTTAGAAAATTTTGTTTTAGATACAGATTTTATTTTGATACTTTTATAGGCTTTTGCAAGGAAGCTGTTTGTTGCGTTTATAAAAATATTTAAGGAGAGGGGAAAAGTCTTTTCATAATTATATAAGACCGATATTAGGACTTTAATAAAGGTCAATTTTGCTTTTATAAAAAATAAAAAAATCCTCACCTTTATATGTGAGGATTTCTAAAATAAATATAGCAGAACTTAAAAATTAAAGGGCTGCAAGGTTGCCAGCAGCAAATTTTCCTGAACGACGATCTTGAAGAACGTCATAAGAAACTTTTTGTCCTTCATTAAGATTATTTAGACCAGAACGCTCAACAGCGGAAATGTGTACAAATACATCCGCACTGCCATCACTAGGCTGAATAAATCCAAAACCTTTTGTTGTGTTAAACCACTTAACTGTTCCTGTAGACATAGGAAACTCCTTAGAATATATAATATTGTGCATTGAAGCCAAAGGCATCCAATACGGTTTTAGATCGAAATTAGGTGGGAGAAGTTTCGTCATACGTGCAGATCGCACAGGAAAGAAAGTCACTTAACCGAAAGTTCGATAGACCCTATATAAAGGTTTTTGGAGTAAAAAACAAGTCTTAATCGATATTTTTACACAAAGAAAAGATTGATAAAGAATGTAGAAAAGACATCGTTTGCTATGGAGTGAAAACTTTTAAGTGAAATAGCTTTGCAGTGGGCGTACTTCAACAGGCTTTTTTTTGAGTGCTTCTATGGCTTGTACCGCAGATTTAGCTCCAGACATTGTGGTGTAATAGGGAACTTTTTGCATGAGTGCTGCATGGCGTAATGATTTGGAGTCCGAGATGGCGCTGGCAGTGTTGGTTGTATTAAAAATCAATTGAATTTGCCGATTGCGAATAGCATCTTCAATATGGGGGTGTCCCTCTAGTACTTTGTTGATTTTTTCTGCTTTAACGTTATGTTCGGAAAGAAATTTTTGTGTTCCGCTTGTTGCTAAAACAGAAAAACCAAGCTTAGCTAAACGTTTGACGGGATTTAAAATGCGTTTTTTGTCTTCATCTCTTACAGAAACGAACAAGGTTCCCTCTTTGGGAAGCTCTACACCAGCGCCAAGTTGGGCTTTTGCGAAAGCAAGAGCAAATTCATAATCAAGTCCCATGACCTCACCAGTTGAACGCATTTCCGGACCAAGAAGTGTATCAACACCTGGAAAACGCGCAAAAGGAAAGACGGCTTCCTTGACAGCGATATGTTGTTTTTGTTGCGGAGAGGGTAATCCACCATAAGCTTGAAGAGCACTGTGGAGAGTTTCTCCTGCCATAATACGTGCAGCCATTTTGGCAATGGGACGGCCAATTGTTTTCGCAACGAATGGAACCGTACGCGAAGCACGGGGGTTGACCTCTAAGACATAAATTGTGTCATCTTTAATGGCATATTGTACATTCATAAGTCCACGAACATGAAGTGCTTGCGCCAACGCTTTGGTTTGACGCTCTAGTTCAATTACTAATTTCTCTGAAAGTGTGTGTACTGGTAAAGAACATGCAGAATCACCAGAGTGGATCCCTGCCTCTTCAATATGTTCCATAATGCCAACGACCAGCGTTTCTTCTCCATCACACAGACAGTCAACATCAACTTCAATCGCTTCTGTAAGATAAGTATCAAATAAAAGTGGATTTTTACCAAGCAATGTATTGATTTGTCCCGTCTTGTCGTTTGGATAACGGGCTTTGATCTCTTCTGGTACTAATTCAGGGACACTCTCAAGCAAATAATTTTGCAAGCTACGCTCATCGCGGATAATTTGCATAGCACGCCCCCCTAAAACATAAGAAGGGCGTACAACTAATGGGAAGCCCAATTCTTGGGCAATGAGACGTGCTTGTTCAACTGAATGGGCAATGCCGTTTTGAGGTTGCGTTAAGTTCAGTTTGAACAACAATTTTTGAAAACGGTCTCTGTCTTCTGCTAAATCAATGGCGTCAGGTGAAGTTCCTAGGATGGGAATTTTGTGTTTTTCTAATGCACTTGCTAGTTTTAGTGGTGTTTGGCCGCCAAATTGGACAATGACTCCTACCAATTCGCCTTTTTGCTGTTCTGTTTCTAAAATAGCGAGAACATCTTCTGTTGTTAAAGATTCAAAATAAAGACGATCAGATGTATCATAGTCGGTCGAAACTGTTTCAGGATTGCAGTTAATCATGATGGCTTCAAAGCCTGCATCACGCAGTGCAAAAGCAGCATGGCAGCAACAATAATCAAATTCAATACCTTGTCCAATGCGGTTCGGCCCGCCACCTAAAATAGCAATTTTTTTGCGCGCAGAAACTTGTGCTTCTGACTGTTCTATGCCGGCAAAGGGGACTTCATAGGTTGAATACATATAGGCTGTCGGGGAAGAAAATTCAGCTGCACAAGTGTCAATACGCTTGAAAACGTGCTTGACATTGAGCGATTTGCGCAAAGCAGCAATATCATCGGGCTCTTGTCCCGTAAGAGTGGCTAATCGCGCATCCGAAAAGCCCATAGCTTTCAACAGGCGTAGATTATCGGTGTCTTGAGGTAATCCGTGGGTGCGAATGCGCTGTTCCATCTCAATGATAGAAGCTATTTGTTCCAAGAACCATGGATCAATTTTGCTGATTTGGTGAATTTCTTTTAAGGGTAAACCGGTACGCATTGCTTGGGCTATGTAACGCAGACGATCAGGGCTTGGGATTGCAATGGCAGAGCGTATAGAATTTTTCTCATCGCCTTCAGCATGTTCAGGAATCACAATTTCATCAAGACCGGTAAGACCCGTTTCAAGTCCACGGAGCGCTTTTTGCAATGATTCTTGAAAAGTACGACCGATCGCCATAACTTCACCTACAGATTTCATCGCAGTTGTTAAGACAGCTGATGAACCAGGAAATTTTTCGAAGGCAAAACGGGGAATTTTTGTGACAATATAGTCAATAGAAGGCTCAAATGATGCTGGTGTCGCACCACCGGTAATATCATTTTTTAACTCATCAAGTGTGTAGCCAACTGCCAATTTAGCGGCTACCTTAGCAATGGGGAAACCTGTTGCTTTTGATGCAAGTGCTGAAGAACGGGAAACGCGCGGATTCATTTCAATAACAATGAGGCGACCATTTTCAGGATTGACAGCAAACTGTACATTCGATCCACCGGTTTCAACACCAATTTCACGCAAGACAGCAATCGAAGCGTTGCGCATACGTTGATATTCTTTGTCAGTTAAGGTGAGGGCAGGGGCTACGGTGATAGAATCGCCTGTATGGATACCCATAGGATCAATATTTTCAATGGAACAAACAATGATACAGTTGTCATTTTTATCGCGGACAACTTCCATTTCATATTCTTTCCAACCCAAAACACTTTCTTCAATCAAAACTTCTGTTGTCGGTGAAGCTTCAAGCCCACGTTCAATAATTTCATAAAACTCAGAGCGATTGTAAGCAATTCCACCACCTGTACCACCAAGCGTGAAGGAAGGACGGATAATGGCAGGAAGTCCAACAATATCAAGAGCTTGAACTGCTTTTGCAGTAGCATGCGCAATATAATGTTGTTTACGGTCTGCCTCTGTGTAACGCCAATCTTGTTCAAGTTTTTCCAGTGCTTTTTCAAGTGCATCACCGGAAAGTTTCGCTTTAAGTTCATCGCGTGTTTTTGCGTGTAGTCGGCGATTTTCTTCTTTTATCTCCGTTGCATTGGCTAACATAGAACGTGGTGTTTCTAAACCGATTTTTGCCATTGCTTGGCGAAACAAAGCACGATCTTCAGCTTTATCAATAGCTTCGGCATTTGCACCTATCATTTCCACATGATAGCGGTCTAAAACTCCCATACGCTTTAATGATAAAGCGGTATTGAGTGCTGTTTGTCCTCCCATTGTTGGTAAGAGGGCGTCAGGGCGCTCATGGGCAATAATTTTGGCAACTATTTCAGGAGTGATGGGTTCAATATATGTAGCATCAGCTAAATCTGGATCTGTCATAATAGTGGCAGGATTAGAATTAACCAGAATAATTCGATAGCCTTCTTCTTTTAATGCTTTACAGGCTTGGGTGCCTGAATAGTCAAATTCACATGCCTGACCAATAATAATAGGTCCTGCTCCAATGATAAGAATAGATTTTATATCTGTGCGTTTTGGCATGGTTTTTTCCTATAGAAAACATCTGTGCGCAATTGTGGCAGGTAGAATATTTAAAGTTTAAGGCCAAAATCGTTTTATAGGTTAAGTGATAAAGAAAGTAAGCACTAAAATGTATTTTCCATGCTTTTTTTCATAGAATTGAAGATAAATATCTTCTTTTTTTATGATTAACTTTATATGAGTGCGAGAGTATAACCTCCTCTAAAGACAACAATATTGACGAGGAAAAGTCAAGATATTCAAAATTACCATGAATGATGAAACATGAGAGTTATTTATAAAAAATGGGATTTTGTAAAGTGAGATCGAATTTTTTATGCGCAGCGGTGGATACAATGTGCTTATCATGATTGCTCTGTTTGTCATGGTTAGTTTTTTAGCTATTTTTGCATTTTCCCTTTCATGATGATGCTTTATGATTCTTAACTTCCATAAGCTATCATGCTAGATTTAATTAGAGTCATAGATAGAATTTTTTATTTCGTGAATCATAATTTAATAATGGCAAAAGAGAATTATTGATGATTAAGTTTTCTGTTTGATCAATGTAACAAGCGGGACTAAGAATATCTGATGCAGCGATTAAAAATGTAAAAAAATATATTGTAGCTATATAGACTACACGAATTGGGATATTTATCTTGATAATTTAAGTGCTTATTGGAATACATATTTTGATAATATAGGGGACATTTCTGCCCCATATACATTATTTTAGGGCCCTTAAAACGATAATTCCTGGTGTTTTCGCTACATAGTCCATAAAAGGGGAATCCACGACTTTTTCATTTTCTTTTCGTGAGGAAGCATTCCGTAACATCGGACCATTATCTGTCATAATAAAGAAACCCACATGGGTTACATCCAATCCAGGAAGTTTGGTGTAAATACCAATGAAATCACCAGATTGTAGACGGCTTATAACCTCTTCATTAATAAAGTTACTTGGAATATATGTTATATTGCGTTTAACAATGGGTAGACCAGGAAGGTAGTTTCCACCATCAGACTTTTTGTTGAGATATTTTTCAGTGGTTACTGCATTAGAGCTTATTTGTGGGGTGATGTCATCGGCAAGTTTATACTCTCTATAAGCCCAGTCAGTGAAAAAATGCTTCCGGTTTAAAAAACTAACATGACCTTCAACATAACGTGTTCGGATGACATTATTTATGAATTCTGTTTGCGATGTTGATTTTCGTAATGCTTCAACGTAGTCCAGATAAGTAAAGCAATCTAAGCCTCTAAAATCGATTATAAGCTTTTCTGGTGTAATTTCTGAGCCATATAACATATTTGCTTGGTAAGGTGTTTCTAAAAAAGCTTCAGATAGCAGCTCAATCATTTTTTCTGTTTTATGATCACTCATTTTTGAGCGTTCTTTAAGAATGGTGTTTAATTTATCTAAAGTGTATGGATCTAGGTTTACTTTTGCTGTTTGGTGCGTCTCCGTTTGATTTTCTGAAGTATCTTTGTTTACATCAGAAACTGGGAAATCACATCCTGTAATCAACGCTGAAATTAAAATCATTTGAAATATTTTTCGCATTTTTTCACCATTTTTGAATTGATAATGATCGATGTTTTCCTGCGCTCATTAGATTGTTCTTGGATTGAGTTGAACATACAATAAATATAGTCATAATTGTGTTTTAATTTTATGCAGATTAGGTACGATGTAAATAATTGTTATTCTCTAATTATAAAAATTATATTCTATAATAAACTTAAATTTTGCAAGAGTGATTTTGTAAGAGTGGACAATATCTTCTTATTTTTGTGTTATTATAATATTATTAATATTTTATTGGATTTATTTATATAAAACTGTTTTTTTATGTATAAAAGTTTGAATTATATTTAAAATTTTCTTAGTTTTTTATGTTTTATAAAATATAAACTTTATATTCTTGTAGTATAGTTTCTAATAAGATTGTTTCTCGAAGAGCGATGTAAGCAGATTATTATGCTGAAATTTTAATTCATTTCATTTTTTAAAATTATTTTCCTGAAACTGGTGATGCTTACAAAAGTGCATGGGATGATCATGTGTTTGGTAAAATGAGAATTGGTGGTATTTTTTTGGTTTTTTCTAATATTTTTTTACTTTATCCTATTCTTTGGTAAGAATAAGTTGTCTTCTGTAGCGGTTCTTAACAGCAGGTAGGGGTTAGAAAATAGTAGAGAAAGCAATGCGTATACGCCTACTATGAATGATCAAAACTTGATCCAAAATTTGTTCAGCGTGGGCTTATTTTAGCTTTTATGACTTTGTTATTGGATATTATTGCTATTTTTGAAATTCTGATTGATAGGAATACTTTGTTAAGGCAATTACAAAATACAAAAGGTAAATAAAGCTCATTAATTCTACAAGTGTTGAGAAGTGAGCCGCTCTGTTACTCAAATAACATGTCCGTATATAGCAAAAGAGTACAGTTTGGGAAAAGGTACCCGAAAAATAAAGTACTTTAGACTAAGCTGTTTTTTTATAATCCATAATGAGATCAAAAAAACGTTGAAACAGATAGTGACTGTCTTGTGGTCCAGGGGAAGCTTCTGGGTGATATTGAACAGAAAAAACTGGTTTTCCAATGATTCGAATGCCGCAATTTGAGTTGTCAAAGAGGGAAATATGAGTCTCTTCAACATGTTTTGGTAAAGATGTCTTATCTACAGTAAAACCGTGATTCATAGATACAATCTCAACTTTTCCGGTCGTAAAATCTTTAACAGGATGATTGGCGCCATGGTGTCCTTGATGCATTTTTATAGTTTTTGCTCCAACAGCAAGAGCTAGGAGTTGGTGCCCGAGACAGATGCCAAAAAGCGGTATATCACTGTCAATGAGTGCTTTAATGGTTGAGACAGCATAATCGGCTGTGGCAGCTGGATCACCCGGTCCATTGGAAAGAAAAATACCATCAGGATTCAATGCCAGAATTTCTTCTACGTTTGTATTTGCTGGTACAATTGTTATGCGTGCACCTTGTGCAGCCATGAGACGGAGAATATTGCGCTTAATACCATAATCAATTGCAACAATGTGAAAATTGTACCTGTCATTTGTACTATAGCCCTCATTCCATATCCATGGCTTTTCATTCCATTCCATTGATTGCTTTGATGTCACTTCTTTTGCGAGATCAAGATTGATAAGGCCAGTCCATTTTTGTGCACGTTTTTTTAGAGCATTGATATCAAAATTTCCATTTGGATCATGGGCGATGATGCCATTGAGTACACCTTTTTCACGAATAAGGACGGTTAATGCTCGTGTATCAATGCCACAAAGTGCGATTATTTTACGGGTTTTGAGCCATTGATTAAGATTTTCATTTGCACGATAGTTGGAAGGATCGGTAATGTCTGCTTTGAAAATAGCACCGACTGCTCCATAACAATTAAAGGGGGTGAGATCTTCAATATCTTCACTATTTGTCCCCACATTGCCGATATGAGGAAAAGTGAAATTAATGATTTGCTTTTCATATGACGGATCTGTGAGGATCTCTTCATAGCCTGTTATGGCAGTGTTAAAACATATTTCAGCTTCAGCAACACCTATAGCACCTGCTCCTTTGCCTTCAATAACTGTTCCATCGGCCAATATTAAGAGGGCTGTAGGTTTGCTTACACTCCAAGGATTTAGAGATGGAATAGTTTGTGTCATAGTGTGTGCTCACAATTTATGATCTGAAAGGTATAATGACTAACGTTACACAAAAAACACCACCCTAACAAACGCCGTGTATACTGTGTATATTGTTCTTTTAATGTTTTGCTTAAGGTGGGGAGTATAGGTATATTCTATGAAGAGGTAAAGTCCTGTTTTTGGATTTTCCAAGGCCTCGATATTAATTATTTTTTATTATGCATTGTAAGACATATAAGGTTTGCTTAGCAGCTGTTTTTTTGAACAAAGACGGATGAATTTGTGTTGCATGACCAGATTGATATGGAAATTCGAAATTGCTTTGAAGGTGTAAGATAGATTTTGCTGCGATTCGTTTCATCGATGAAGCATTTAATTGGTGCTTCAGTTAGGGTTTATAATATTTTTTATCGTGATGAAGGCAAGCTAAAACCACTGATTGTCAAACAGTCTCTTTTAGCAAAAATGGTTGGAGAGCCTTAAAAGTAAGCGTGTTATAAAAAATCTTGTCGCTTGAAATTGGCGGGAAAAGAACAAGAGAAAATGACAGTTTTTAGTAGCATCTTTCTATCAGATGGATGAAGTGGAAGTGAAAAGAGTCTTCAGTGAGGCTTTGGTGCAAACAAAGGCTTATGAAAAATTGAGCGATGAGTTCAGATGATGGCTTTGTTAAAAGAATGCTCTGTGGGGGCAGATGAATTTTTTTAAGGTTGGCAATAGTCCTGTTAAAAATTACAGAAAATCTTATCAAGCTGCAAAGAGAACCTGAAAATATTTTTATTGTGAGCAGCCTTTTGTGCGTGCGGATAATGTAGGGGTATGTCGATAAGCAACATTCATCGTAGAGGAATGCTTTCAAGTAAGAAATTTAGAGGTTCTTGCTGTTGATAGGTAAACAAGATATCTGTTCTCTGTTTCACATCATGTTAAGGTATTTATGTCCTTCTATATGGAATTTGTTGTGTACAGCGGTGAAGCTGCTAAAAACAGTTCGGTTAACAACAATGGTTTTCCTGCTAGACGCAAACGGGAGCGGCGTGCCCACAGCGCGTCTTGTCGGCCGATATGAATGTAATCGCGGGTCAGTTTGTTACTGCTGAATAGATAGTGCCCCAGTGGCACAGTTCCTAAGTTTATGATTGCTTGATTGTGATCAAGGAGGGTTTCTTGCGGGATTACAGTGCGTCCAAGGAGCCAAGGTTGATTGTCTCCCATCAGTATGATTTCGCGTAGCCAATAACGTGAGCTATCGGGCAGATGCTCAGCTTCTTCCTTCAGTTTATCACGCGTAATGAAGCATTCACGTTGTGGTTCGATGCGTATGCGGGTGCAGTGATTTCCAAGTCGACGTGTCATGGATCCCACCTCCATTAGCCAATCATTTATGCTAGCTGGTATTGGAGGATCTTTATCAGATAGCCAATTCAGAGGTGGCAAGATGGAATCCTTAGGATTAGACATCATTTCACTCTATATCTAAAACTGTATTTTATGGGCTGTGTGTTGGATAATATAAATAGACCCCCTGCATTATAATATAGGAATGCGAAGGCAGCAAGATTCTAAATGGGAAGATGTAAGGAGAAAATTTAATAGAGTGGTTTTTAAAAATATATTATAGAGTGCTGCTTCATTTGAAAAGGTAAATAATTGTATTACGATTTATCTAAAGCTCTTTCACATAATGCGTTATGGAATTTTCTTGATAGCAACAGGAGGTTGGGAAAAACAATACCTTAAAATTTGTTTTTAGGGCATATAAAAAAGGGATAAAGAATTGATTTACGTGAGAAGGACTAGAAAAGAAATACTAAAAGTGGCAAATTCCTTATTTAATACTTGAGAAAATGAAAGAGTACTCAAGCCATTTGAATTTAGATGTAAAGGTTCTTGCATTATTTATAATCTAGAAGCGCATTAAAATGATTTAGAAAGAGTAAGACTGAATAAAACAATGTGCTACAAAAGGCCTCCGATCATTAAGGCTAAAAATAATAAAATATGGGGTTACCTCATACCCTTTGTCTCTCGCACATCAATACAAGTATGGTAAATTTCCAAGAGTTAAAACAATCGTATTTGAAGAATACATATACATATGCGATAATAATGGATAGCTGAGAGATGGACCCCAACATTAGTAATAGTAAGTTTTATGTGAAGCTGCCTTTAGGCATCGTGATGATGGTAGAATAACATGTCTTGGAAATAGTATTTCAGGATTTAATCCTTATTTTTATTTTTTTGATTACGTCATCATGAAGATAATGGATTTACTCATTACAAATCTAAATCCATTTTATTAAATAATTCTATTAAAGATGATTTTACTTTTGTACGTAAAATGAAATCTTTATACAAAAAACTATTCGTTAACCTTATTACAGGTGGGCATGAATTAGCTGTATTTTTCGCTAACGAAAAACTCTTCATCAAAAAGAGGAGAACGCGTGGATATAATACCTATAGTATGGATAATGATAGTATGGATAATGGTGTTTTATATGAAAATGCCATTAAAGAAAAAATTTCAAGAGATTACTAATAAAAACAATGAGCTAAATTTATTAAGAATGGTGATATTTTTTTGGTCAATGGTTGTGAAAAGAGCTATGGAATTCTTCGTTAAAAAGAAAGCTATCATATCACGGTTTTTGTTTGATGTATGATGCTGTAATGGTATATTATAATACAAAAATATAAGAAAAATTATTATTTGTATAAATAATAAATTATTTTTTACTGAAATTATCTTTAAATAATAATCTTGTTAATATGCTCTTAAATTTACAAAATAAATTTAATAGAAAAATATATTCATTAATAAATTATATACTTTTAAAAATAATTGATAAAAAACGAAAACAAATAATAGTAAAAATAAAAATTAAAGAGTATTCTTTTTACATTCTATGTATATTAGGAAAACTCTCTTTTAAATTATGAAATTCAAGATGATTATTTGAGTTTTCTGCTAGAACTTTTATTGGTGAGGTACATAGAAGTTCAATTTCACGTGATAGAGCTTGTGATCCTCATTATTGTTTTTTTATAATAACATGCCGAGGCTGTGTTGGTATTACAGTGAGATAAGCAAGATTTGATTATGATTAGCATATTCTCTTTTTATGAGAAATTTGATTATCAGTATGAACTGTAACAACCACATGTTCGAAGTGGTGATATTTGAGTATGAATGATAGAAAAGAAAATTAGTATTGCATTAAAATACAATGCAAACATTTCTCCTTGTACGAGCACGCTCTCACCTTTTGATGTCGTATATTAAGTCATGCGTTACTAAAGAATTTCCCCGCTCCTGCTACTTAATGATATGATGATGGTGATGCAAAAGACCGCAACCTAAGCATTTCACCACCACTTCTCCGATTGCTTTAACTTCTAAAGTTATCATTGAAATATCTCAGGATTCTCAAGAAATACCAAAAGGTGCTCTAAAAAATGAATAAATGCTCTATGGTTGAATTTTCCTCCCTATCCATATCAGGATACAGGCTCCAATAAAACCAGAAACAAGATAGCCAAACCACCCAGCAAAGCTAACGCCTAAAAGCCCAAAAAGAAAGCTGGCTAGTGCAGCTCCAATAATTCCCAAGATAATATTCAGAAATATTCCTGTTTGGCTTTTCATAAGATACTTCGCAGCCCAACCTGCAAGACCGCCGATAATAATAGCTACAATCCAGCCGATATTTGCATCTTTCATCACATTCTCCCTCCTTTGCCGTAATCTAAACTGTTAGTTCTAACTAGGGTAAGCTTTGTAAAGATCAAGGTTTCTTTCTTTTTTGCCTAGGAGGATATTGCTGCTGGAAACTTTGTTATAATTTCTATTTGCTGATTTTCAATTCAAGTGGACATCTGATGAGCGCAGCATTATATCCACAAAATCGCATAAACTCGCTTATAATAACAAAAAGCATTGAGGTTAGCAATATTTTACGTAAAAAGAGAAAATACTTGTGACAGTATTTTGAGAGTATAAAATAATGTATTCAATTCATAAGCAGTTTTCTTGCCAATTCTTCTAACAAAATTCAAAAAATAAAATGGCATGACGAGAGCAACGAGCAAAGTTGACGCTCAAAAAGTTCAAGAAAAAGTTTGCCGATACGATATCAATGATGCTTGAAATGATGTTTAACTCTTTGCAAAATACTGTGGAGGTAGAATCTGTAAAAACATTGATATATGAGTCGCAGTCTCACTAATGGTTGCGTTTCTCATAATACACTCCTCCTCCTGAATGAGAATTATGAATTTTCTCGTTCAACTCTTCTAAAAGTTAAGATTTAGCTGTTTATTGTTCAGAGGGATTATGCAAGCGGGAATTCTTGAGTAGTCCTTTAGCTTCTAGAATTGGGTAGATCATTGAGGTTAAAAGGGAGTTGATTTGTTTGAGATCGCGTACAGTATCAAGATGAAGGCTGGAGGATTCTATATTTTTGAGGTCACTTTCACGGAGGCGCTTAAAATGCTTTAGACTCATCTCTTTTTCTAAATTTCGCAGCTGATCTTTTTTCTGTACCAATAAATGTGCGGTGTGTGTGTCACGCGAGACAAGAACATTAAATGCGATATGTGCATTGGCCAGAACAATGGCGTGGAAATGAAGGAGGTCATTCCATCCGTCATTACTGAATTGTAAACCTTTTTGTTGTTTCTTTTTAACCAACATAAGCATATTGTGAATAATGATGTCTCCCGCTTGATCCAATTTTATACAGGCGCTCAGAAGTTCTTGTGTTTGGAGAGCTTCTTCATCAGATAATTTTTGTCCGGCTAGTCGGGCAAGATAGAGTTTGATTGCGGTATGCTTTTTGTCCAATATGGTATTCAGCTGGTTGAGCTCACGAATGATGTCAGGATCAGGTTTTTCATAAAGTCCCATGATTTTTTCTAGCATGATGTCCACAAGGTCACAAATATGGATGACTTCACGCATAACGTTAGAGAGTGCTAAAGTTGGGCGTTCAAGAACACTATCATCAAGAGCTGTTTGCTCGGATAAATTAAGTGTCTTATTGGTTTGCGTGTTCTTTGTACTTAAATGGACAATTTTAGTGGTCAGCTTTAAAACCCATTTCGAGAGCGGTATTCCAGCAAGAAGAATAAAAACATTAAAAATGATATGGGCATTAATAACTTGAGTAGAAGCGTCATTGCCAAGCCATGTGATTGGTGGTTGAAAGAAGAGAAATAAGATAAGGACAAGGATCGAACCTGCTCCACGCATGAGTAAATTTCCTAATGGAACAAGGCGGGTATTAGGAGAGGCGTTGCGTGTTAAAAGCGGTGCTATGAGAGAAGAACCAAAATTGACGCCAAGGACCATTATAACACATAGTTGAGCATGGATAAGATCATAATTGGCGAAATTAACCAATAAAATAATTCCTGCAATAGATGAATGTAAGAGGTAAGTGAGTGCTGCTGCTAATAAAAAAGTGGAAACAGAATCGGTTGAAAGATAGCTAATGATGCTAGGCAAAATCGCACTATCACGTAAAGGCTCTGTAGCTGCGCTTATCATTTGTAAAGACAAGATCAAAAGGCCAATACCGATGATGATACGCCCGATTTGACGCCAATTACGTTTTTCAGTTGTCATGAAGATAAAAGTGCCAATTAAAAGACATAAGGGCACAACGATAGTAAGATCATAAGAGAGGATTTTGACAACCAATGCCGACCCTAATTCTCCCCCACGTACAGCCATAAGTCCTGCTAAACCAGAGACAAAACCAGATTCAACAAAAGAACCAACAAGAAGCGTTATTGCTGTAGAGCTTTGTAAAATCATTGCTGTAAACAGTCCAAAGCTTACAGCAAAAAATGGTTTGGAAATAACGTGGCGCATTTTGTATTTAAGCCTGTCACCATAGGCGCGTTCAACTCCCGTGCGCACCATACGTGTGGCCCAAAGAAGCAAAGAAATAGCGCCTGCAAGATGAAGGAGCACCAATGAACCATTCATGATACTTTTTCTTTCTCTATTGTCATGAATACAGTTGATCTAAAAATTGACGAATTGAGGTTTATCGTTTTACTTTGCTCTCGTTTCTAATACATGACGAAAGTCATAACCGCTTGGGTTTTGAAAAATCTTTAGACCAAAACTGGGAAGAATGGAATAAAGATGATCAAAAATATCACTTTGAATTTCTTCATATTCCAGCCAAATGGTTGTGTTGGTAAAACAATAGATTTCCAAAGGTAAACCATTTGGTGTAGGAGGCAATTGCCGCGCCATTAAGGTCATGTTTTGTTCGATGTTTAGATGATTTTTTAGATAAGCAAAAACATAAGCACGGAACGTCCCAATGTTGGTTAAACGGCGGGTATTGGCTAATATATCATGATTTTTATCTAATTGAGCATTCCATTCATTGATTTCTGGTATTTTTTGTGTGAAATAATTTTCTAACAAGTTAAATCGGGAGAGGTATTTTTGTTCTTCTTCTGTATGAAAACGGATGCTTGATTGGTCAATAAACAGAGAGCGTTTGATGCGTCGTCCACCTGCTTCTTCCATTCCGCGCCAATTCTTAAAAGGATCCGTCACCAGTTTACGGATAGGCACAGTCGTGATTGTTTTGTCGAAATTTTGGACTTTAACGGTATGAAGTGCAATTTCAGTGACATCACCATCTATATCGAGACTGGGGATTTGAATCCAATCGCCGACACGTACCATATCGGTGGATGAAATTTGGATACCTGCAATGAGAGAAAGGAGCGTATCTTGGAAAATCAACATCAGAACAGCCGCCATTGCACCAAGACCGGATAAAAGAATAAGAGGTGAGCGGTCAATCAATGTGGCGACCATGAGAATTGCAGCTATAGTAAAGAGCGCAATTTTAGCGATTTGAATATAACCTTTTATTGGTTTTAAACGCGCTGTGGGCTGTTGTTCATAAAGGATATTAATAACGTTAAGAAGAGAAGAGATTGCTAGGACAACAACAAAAATAATCAAAGCGTTAGCAACATTGCTGATGATTGTGCTAAGTTCAGTAGGGAGTGTCGGGATAAAATCAATGCCGATTGAGAGAGTAAAGGCTGCAATAATATTAGCTATGTACTGAATGGTGCGTTCAATATCGGCGGTTGTCGTTTTAGGAAGAAAAGAGGAAAACCGTTTTGCTCCGTGAATGAGTGTATTTCGTGCTAAAAAGTTGACTAAAAATGCTATAAGAATAAGAATAATGAGCCAAGCAATAGATTCTAGCAGTGGATATTGAACAAGAAATTTGATCACTTTATTTACTCTCCATTTCTAAATTATATACGGTTGAGCTCTTAAAATCTTTCAACCACTTAAGATGAAGTATTGGAATTATGCTCTAAAGTCGTTAAACATGCAAAAAAGAATTTTGAAACTCTGTGAGAGATAATGCGTTTTCCGTCTGATTTCCTTGATGAGATCCGCACCAGATTACCAATTTCAACGGTTATTGGCCAAAGGGTGGTATTTGATCCCCAAAAAAGCAAGCCTTCGCGAGGAGATTTTTGGTGTTGTTGTCCATTTCATGGAGAGAAAACTCCAAGTTTTCATTGTGATGATCGTAAGGGGCGTTATTATTGTTTTGGCTGTGGTGTGAGTGGTGATATTTTTACTTTCCTTTGTGAGCTTGATGGATTGCGCTTTTCAGAAAGTGTAGAGCGTTTGGCTGATTTTGTGGGGATGAAATTACCTCTTTTGGATCCACAAAGTCATAAACGTCAAATGGAAAAGGCTGACCTTTATGATGTTATGAAAATAGCTACGGATTTTTTTCAATATAGCTTACATGATAAAGGAGGTGCTACAGCGCGTCGTTATCTTGATGCGCGTGGTGTAACGCCAAAGCTTGCAGAGCGCTTTCGGATTGGTTTTGCTCCGACAAGGCGTACAGCTTTGAAAGAAGCTTTGAGTGCGCGTGGTATTTCAATAAAACAAATGGAAGATTGTGGGCTTCTCAAAGTAGGGGATGATGGTAGATCTTCCTATGATCGTTTTAGAAATCGTATTATATTTCCTATTGAAGATTTACGCGGACGTGTCGTAGCTTTTGGAGGACGTGCGTTAGATAAAGATACGCGGGCAAAATATCTCAATAGTCCTGAAACAGTGCTTTTTCATAAAGGAAATATGCTTTATAATGCAGCTACTGCGCGTAAAAATAGCCGCTTTGTTGGTGATGAAAAAATCCATTCACTCCTCGTTGTTGAAGGCTATATGGATGTAATAACATTGACTAAAGCAGGCTTTGAGGGGGCCGTAGCGCCTCTGGGGACAGCATTAACAGAAGCACAAATTGGACTTTTATGGCAGATGGCGACCGATCCAATTTTGTGTTTTGATGGAGATGATGCTGGTTTAAAAGCTGCTTTTCGTGTTGCTGATCGTGTCTTGCCTCTTTTAAAGGTGGGGGTGTCTGTGCGCTTTGTTTTGTTACCACAAGGTAAAGATCCAGATGAAATTATTCGTGCTGGTGGTGCACAGCTTTTCACTTCTTTTTTGAAAAAATCAATTCCACTGATTGAGCTTTTGTGGTTGCGTGCCACCTATGGAAAGAACTTTGAAACTCCAGAAGCACGAGCAGCGCTAGAAAAACAATTAAAACAGCAAATTTTTACGATTAAGGATGCTGATGTACGCCGTTATTATTTTCAAGATATAAAGAAACGGCTTTTTGATTTTTTTCGTCCATTTTTTTCGAAAAGAAAAGGTGCAGGACAATATGGACAGAATCCTCAAAATAGGGTATTGAAAGATCAATCTTTTTCGATGTTGGAAAATTCTGACATCGTGCGCAATTCATCACATTCTATTCCTCTCCGTGAGGCCGTTATTTTGTTGATTTTGGCGCATTATCCTGACTTATGGTATGAAAATTTTGACGTTCTTACTGAGTTGGAGTTGCAAAATACGCAATTAGTAAGCTTTCATCAATCTATGTTAGAAATTCTCGGGAGCCGGCAGCTTCATGATAAAAAAACAATGGTTGCACTTTTAGAAGAAAAAGGGCAAAAAGCTCTCTTAGAGCGTATGACAAATCTGGTGAAAAATGTTGGTATGCGTACTGTCTTTGCTGGGGCCCCCATAGAAGATGCCCGTGCTGTATTAAAACAAGCCATCTACTTGCATCTTCAAGAACACCACCTACATAAGAGACTACAAGATATTGAAGAGCAACTTGTGGAAAATCCTCATAGTGAGGTTTTTGATCTGCTTCGTGAAATAAAAATCGAGCTGGAACAGATGCAAGCGACAGAAGCTTTAATTGAAGGATTTGGAAGTTGGTTTGATGAAGAAATAGACGGGAATAAAAAAGATCAGATAAAATGATTCGCTTTTTTTGAACGAATCAGTCACCTAAAGCTTAGTATGAAGAAGTTGTATGTAGAGCAGCATTTTTATAAAGAATGATGAATTTACAAAGAATGACGAGTGAATTTTAGGAATAGCGGGAAATTGGTTCTTACTATAGAGTGCAGAGATTGTCTCAGAAAGGCTGAGAGGTGTCGGGGAAACTTCTGGGGTTTTCCCGCGTTTTTGTGTGAGTGAAGAGTGTATGCAACGAAATGTATTTTTTTTAATAGAGATCTCTTCTAAGGGGAAGTTTATATGGGATATTGTTGATACGCTAAGTAGGAACGCAAAAAACTGGTCACGCGGAAGCTGCGTGGTGATCAAGTGGAGTTAACGGTATGGCAACAAAAGTTAAACAGAAAGACAATACGGAAGTAACGGGCCAAACGAGTGTGGACAGTCCTCTTCTCGATTTTTCTGATGATGCCATCAAAAAAATGGTTAAACTCGCCAAAAAAAATGGTTACGTGACGATGGATGAATTGAATGCAGTTCTTCCTCCGGATGAGGTTACCTCTGAACAAATTGAAGATACCTTGGCGATGTTCTCTGAGATGGGCATTAATGTCGTTGACAATGAGGATGAAAGTGAGGCTGAGCCTTATGAAGAGGAAGTTACGGTAGAGGGGGGCGATTTAGTAGAGGCCACCAGCCACGCGATCGCAACAACAACTAAGCGTGAGGTAACAGATCGCACCGATGATCCAGTGCGCATGTATTTGCGTGAGATGGGAGCTGTGGAGCTCCTTTCGCGGGAAGGCGAAATTGCTATTGCTAAGCGTATTGAAGCAGGGCGTGAAACAATGATTGCTGGACTTTGTGAGAGTCCTTTGACTTTTCAGGCTCTCATTATTTGGCGTGAAGAATTAAAAGAGCAGCGTATTCTTCTGCGTGAAATTATTGATCTGGAAACGACTTATGCAGGACCAGAAGCTAAGCAGACCCCTGTTATTGAACGAAGTGAGGTCGAAAAAATAAAAGAGGAAAAAACGTCTTCTGGTATGCGTGATATGGAAGATATCAGACGAGGTATAGGTGTTGAGGAGGAAGATGAAGAAGACGATGACGTCAATTTGTCGCTTGCTGCAATGGAAAATGAACTTTGTCCTCAAGTCATGGAGACGTTGGATTTTATTGCTGAGACTTATGTAAAATTGCGAAAATTACAAGATCAGCATGTTGAAAGCAGTTTGGCTGAGCGTAAAGAGGGGGCTCTGTCGTCTTCCCAGAAGAAAAAATATATTCAGTTGAAGGGCGAATTGGTTCAAGCGGTGAAATCTCTTTCTTTAAACCAAAATCGTATTGAAGCCTTGGTTGAGCAGCTTTATGACATCAATAAGAGGTTGATTCATAATGAGGGTAAGCTGAAGCGAATTGCAAATAATTATGGTGTTGGGCATGAAGATTTTTTAAAAGAATACCAAGGTCGTGAATTGGATGCAAATTGGATTCATTATATTTCAACTTTGCCAGGGCGCGGTTGGAAAGAATTTTCAAGGCGTGAAGCTAAAGAAATTCAAAGTTTGCGCAGCGAAATACAGAATCTTGCACAAGAAACTGCTATTTCGATTAGCGAATTCCGTCGGATTGTGACGCAGGTGCAGAAGGGGGAGCGCGAATCAACAATTGCTAAAAAAGAAATGGTGGAAGCTAATTTGCGTCTGGTGATTTCAATTGCAAAAAAATATACCAATCGTGGTTTGCAGTTTCTTGATCTTATCCAAGAAGGCAATATCGGTTTGATGAAGGCCGTGGATAAGTTTGAGTATCGGCGTGGATATAAGTTTTCAACTTATGCCACATGGTGGATTCGTCAGGCAATTACGCGCTCAATTGCTGATCAGGCGCGCACTATTCGTATCCCTGTTCATATGATTGAAACAATTAACAAGATTGTTCGAACATCGCGCCAGATTTTGCATGAAATTGGACGTGAACCTACACCAGAAGAATTGTCTAGCAAGCTTTCTATGCCGTTAGAAAAAGTGCGAAAAGTTCTTAAAATTGCAAAAGAACCGATTTCACTTGAAACACCTGTTGGTGATGAAGATGATTCTCATTTAGGTGATTTTATTGAGGATAGGAATGCATTATTACCGATTGATGCTGCTATTCAAGCTAATCTACGTGATACGACGACTCGCGTGCTTGCTTCATTAACACCACGTGAAGAACGTGTTTTGCGAATGCGTTTTGGTATAGGGATGAACACTGATCATACGCTGGAAGAAGTGGGCCAACAATTTTCAGTTACACGCGAGCGCATTCGTCAGATTGAAGCAAAGGCGCTTCGTAAGTTAAAGCATCCAAGCCGTTCACGTAAATTGCGTAGTTTTCTTGATTCTTAAGTGTAATCGCGCATTTTCAAAGGTGCATTATTGATTGATGATTATGGATGAAAGGCACTATCATGTCGTTTTTGATATGTCTTTTTGCCAAAGTTAACAGCTTGAGATTGAATGATTTATGCAGAATTTTCGGTGTTAAAAATTCCTCTTGGCTTTGATATTTTTCCTACCGTTTATAAAGCGGCATGGAATTATAGAGGAACTTCTAAGAGAAATGAACAATATTTAAAGCATTATCTCATGTGCACCAGTAAGTTTATAAGCAGAAGTGATATATTTATTAAGAATGCTCTCATCAAAGGGCATTAATTTTTCGATGCGCACGGCAAGGTTTCTTTGTGCAGAGGCATTCGTAAAAGTCGCTAATGTTTGTTAGAGGTATGGAAAGTTTCATTTAGATTATATTATTGCTTTAGGCTGCTCAGTATTTATCATTGTGCATGCGCGTTTATGTTTATATTAGCTTTACAACAGATATTTTTTTATTTTATGAGACTCAATCTTTAAAAAATAGCTTGAGGCATTGCACTGAATGAAATGATGTTTAACGAGATAAAAGATATGTGAAGTTATAGGGGATTACATTTTATTTATTTTGCTTTTTGGTAGATTTTCTTGTTTTTGAAAGAGCTATGACTGATTATACGCGTAAAGAGGTTCCCTTTTGGAAAGTAAAGAAATTAGAAGAATTTTCCATTTCCGAGTGGGAGAGTCTTTGTGATGGGTGTGGGCTTTGTTGTTTACACAAGGTAGAAGATGATGATACCGGTGATATCTATGCAACCAGCGTTGCTTGTCGTCTTTTAGATGGAGAAACTTGTCGATGTCGGAACTATGTTCACCGTAAATCAATCGTTTCAGACTGTATATCGTTGGATATCGCAACGATTAAAACAGCCCGTTGGCTTCCAAAAAGCTGTGCTTATAGACTGATTTATGAGGGACAAGATCTTCAATGGTGGCATCCATTGGTGTCAGGAAATTGTCAGACGGTACATCAAACGCAATTTTCTGCGCGTGAACAGATAGAAATTTACGAAGACGCGTTATTGTCTGAAGAAGATTATCTTCAACATATCACCGGTATTCTCTGTGAAGGCCGGTGATAAGATCATTTTACACAGTGTTGATCATACTATGTGATTTAATCGATACCAAATACTACAGTGACACTCACGTTATAATTTAGTTCACCACCTGAAAAATTTGTATCTGCATAGCTTGTACTTGCTGCTCTACTCATGAGGCGTGGACTTGGATGATAGCCATTATCATTTTCATTGATTTCAATAATCTTGCCTAATTTTAAATTGGCTGCTTGTGCTATAGTTTCTGCTTTTTCAATTGCTTCAGCGATGGCTTTTTTACGCGCCTCTTGATAAAATGGCTTCATATCGGCATTGGTAAAGGTAATACCATTCACTGAATTAACGCCCATTGCCATAGCTTGATCAAATATTTTTCCAGCATTGGAAAGATCACGAATGCGCACTGTTAAAGAATTTGAAACGTGATAGAGAATTTCCTTGTTCTTTTTTTCGTGATGTTTATCTGCGCTAGATTGATAAATGGACAAGCCTGATGTTTGCAGATCGTTTTCTTGGATGCCATTACTCTTAAAAGCGTTTACAATATCATTTATAGATTTATTATTGGCTGCCAATGCTTTTTGGGCAGTTTTGTCTTGAGTCATAACGGCTAGATTGATAATTGCCATATCTGGTGTTGCTTGACTTTCTCCGGTCGCGGTAACTCTAATAGTAGCGTTTTCCATTTTTCTTTTTTCAGCGTGTGCGGTAAGTGAAGTGGCTAGCATGGTAAGTGCTACCATAGCCATTTTAACCGGATAATTTTTCGACGGTTGGGAAGATTTTTTTGTCATATCTATTCCTTTTGTTTATCGATTTACTACTCTCTCATTTTTTGGAGTTCCTGTAAAGAAATTAGGGCATTAGAAAAAAAAACCGATAGATAAAGAAAAAAGGTGGATTATAACTTAAGCAGGCTCTTGTATCATAGAGAATTTTAGTTTAGAGAGAAGCAGCTTGTGGGGCCTGTAGCTCAATTGGTTAGAGCCAGCGGCTCATAACCGCTTGGTTGGGGGTTCGAGTCCCTCCGGGCCCACCACAACCCACAGTGATCAGTCTTCGTAAGGTTAATAACGCACTTTAGCCGTCAAAGAACTTGAAGGTTTCTCATTTCATTGTCGCTTACTGTCAGGTTTTGTGTAAATCTATTTTTTAAGATGTTTTGAGGGCTTTTTCCCTTTTTGCTACCAAATTTTGGTTTTTGTCGTTTTTCACTCTTTTTTGATTTCCTGCTGTTAAAGCTCTGTTTAACGAAGAGTGCGTTTAATGGTAGAAAATGCGTATAAACAATACATTATTACATATTGCTCTCTCATCCTATCTTTTTCTACTGAGTACAAAATCTCGTGTCAAGTTACATCCATTAGGTTTAAGAATCACTATTATGAACTCTTTTTTAGCTTTTTTATCAATACAAGAAAAAATTGTTTGCGTTCAGTGTTTCTAGTATTTATTGTGTAAAGGGGTGGCATACTATTATCTATCCAGCTAAAAAGTGTTTTGAATCGTGCTACTACTTGAATTGGTAGTACATGTTATGGCTCTTTGTCTTAATCCATGTATCGATTTTTTATATCTTCTTAGTTGCACACCTTATAAAATATAAGTCTCAGTTTTTAGTGTGTGTTTTGCTGCGTTTACCACAGACGAGCAGCTTATCTCTAATGGAATCAATTTTAAGTGTTATGGTTAGTTTGGGTAAAATGGGGAATCGGGCTCTGTTTGGAATTTGCTTCTCTCTGTCTTTGCGTGTTTTTTTAACTATACCCATTGATGCTGTTAAAATATCGTTTGAGTAGCTATGCAAATGCACTCTTAACTGGTTTTCTGGTTTAGGAAGTATAAGCTCTTGTAATTTAGGAAGTGCAATTTTGTAGTTGTCAATCAACTCTTACGTTTCACAGATTTCGCGTATTTTCTGCTGTAGTCTATGGCCAAAGTGCGCATATCATGCAATTGGGTCTTATTGGATAATGTCTTGCAATATAAGTGAGCACGGGGGGATGCAACTTCACAACTCAAGGAGGGCAAGTTTTCACAATATTTATTCTTTAACACATCTAAAAATTTGTTTGAGGAGGTAACTGAAATTGCTATTGGAGACCTGATTTTAAGAGAGATGATTAGTTTACCAATAGGTTTGACTTCTATTAATTGGCAACAGTGTTTTTTCTCTTAAAGCATGTGGCGTGACGCATTGCCCTAATGATAGGTAGGCAAGGAGCTATGTCTATACTCCTTTTTTGCGTGTGATTCATCCGTGACATGAAACATGTGTGCTGTTTTGAAATGGTTGTTTTTGCTGTTAGAAAGCGTTTTTTTTTGAGGTTGTATAATCTTATCCGTAAATTCGTATTTTTTAATTTCTCTCTTTTTCAGTTTATAATGGTGTCATTGCCGTAAACTGTGCATTTTCAAAATATTCATTTCGTTTTGAACTAATCCATTATTAAAGACATGTATATTAACATAACTTATTAGTATTTGTGTAACCAGCTGCATTGCTTTGAACCTGAGCATTGTCACGAATGTGGCATTGTCTACAATCTTCGTGATATCAAAAATTTAGCGATCTTTAGGAATTGAATCTATCTCTTTCGTTATCCAGTTTTCTCAATCACTTTTTTGGGCTTTTATGAGGTTGTTCAGTGCAAGGATGCAGTGTAAATTACAATCATGAATATTAATTATTTCACTATCATGCCTTTGTTCATACATGCTTTATTTTTGGAAAGTTTGAGCAATCAATATACTGATGCTTCTTGTTGTGATTTTTGCTGGAGGAATGACTTTCGCTTTTCCATTTGCGGTTTGAATTGCCTAAGGAAGGCAATTCGTAAGACCTTTTTTAATTTTAGCTTGATAAAAAAGAATACCTTACTTGATGTGTGTCGGTAAATTCAATTCTTTTCTTAGGTTGATTGTATAGAGGACTTCATTTTTATTATTCGTTTCCTACTCATGCAAAGCTATTATTTGTTATCTTATTTTTACCAAAGGTAAAATTCATTTTTTCTGCAAGTTTATATTTTGTAATACAATGTTTAATTTGTGCAAACGACCTTCTTTTTTATAAATGCTTGTGCAATTTATCTACGGATATTATTTGGATGTGGTTAGTTGTATCTTTTTAAGTATTGCCATTTTTGTTCATAACCAGATTTCTATGTTAGCACTTAAATGGCTCTTTCAGAGGAGGGGTTGTTTTTTTAGAAAACGCATTACAGATTCGCAGGCAGCGCTGCTCTTCATCAGAAACGTGTATATAACGCATTGTTATATTCTTGATTCGCGATATCGTTTAAAAAAACATAGGTAGTGTTGTGTAGAATAAAATCGTGATATATTTTTCCTTCAAAATAAATCTATGCCAATTCTCACACGCAGCATTCAGAAACATTTTCAGAGATATTTTCACATCGATTAGTTATTGGTTCAATTTGCGAAATTTGAACAGCATTGTTGATAGAAGTGAGATGATGTCAAGTTGTTCATGAAAAAGTCTGTACCGTATGACGTTTTTTGTCTCACCATGGTACATAGCCCATAGAATTCCAGCTGATTTTATAAAAACCAGTTTGTACACAATTGATACCATACTGCTTATTGCAAATAATTTTTTCTAAGGTATGGGGTATGTATAAACGCTTTTGCGTTATCAATTTAATTAAATGGAGAATAATTATGAGAAATGATGAAAATCTTGAGAAAGTTTTACCCAATATTATTGTGAAATGGGAGGCTTTGTCTGCAACTCAAAAGCAAGAGATTTTGGAGAGAGTAGAAAACTCTACAAAGGTTGCTCAGTCAAAAGAATATTTAAAGCTTCAATCTTCTTTTTATCTCCAGACGAAATCAAAGCTATGAGTTTTAAATCTTCATCGGAGATGTTAAAACCAGTTATTACGTATATGGCGCTAGCATTTCCGAGTGTATTAAGAATAGCCATAAGTTTATCCACAGAGGGTCTTTTCCCCCCGTTTATCATTTGTTGTACGTAATTTTGTCCACAGCCTGCTGCTCTGCTTATTTCAATCATCGTTCGTCCATCACTTTTTATTAAATCAGTTAAGCGTTGGAACCAATCTTTTTCAGTCTTTGTCATTTTTAGACCTTTACACATTGACGCTATAGCGTTAATATTGCGTCGCGAATCCAGAATACATGATAAAGGAGCGTGAAGATATCCATGCGTAGCTCTTCGCTTATGAAGGATATAGAGTTGTTTTTAACTAATAACAAAATGTCCCCATACACTTTCAGATTCGAATCAATAAAAATGGTTGCTTGGTTCAACGATCGCGACAGGGCCAATGCGTATGACCAGGGATGGAAATACGTTTCGTGTGTTTATGAGATGCTACTTTAATAGTATATGCAGTGGAATTATAAATCAAGATATACCCCAACATCGATATTTGTAAAAAGTTCTTGCATTAAGGTGGTGTGCGGGCATAACGGAGTTTTGCAGCGTTAAGAAAAAGGAACATGGCTGTGAAAAAATACAAATTCATAGGTGAAAAGGCGTTGGCTTTCCTTTTGTTGTAATAAATTGGGTCATCGTCAGATGGTGTATCTCATGCATGCGTTAAGAGATTGGGATGATTTTAGGGAGCATAAAGATAATCTCAATCACAAAGGTGAGTGTGGGGTAGGGTGTGATACATGCGGTAGATATTTTATCAAAGATGAATGTGTTTTTGGCAATGGGAAAGTGTATGGGGATGCTGAGGTTTTAGAAAACTTTAAGTTTATGATAATGCACTAACCTGCCTTATGCAAAGATTCGTGGGAATGCGAAATCTTATTGTAGTGCTGAGGTTTGTAACTATAAAGATTTCAGCAATGACGAAGAGATTTATATGTATCATTGCATTCTACATGATGCAAAAGAGATAAACAAGAACGATGCAGGTAAGGTGCGTGTTGAGATCATCCTACTGTGAGCATTTTTTGAGATCAATTGTGTTTTTGCATTTGCTATAAATAAATACAGTAAGACAATTGATGTAAGGGTATGCATTGCGGCTACTTTGCATCGTTTACTAGCGTATTTTTGCGAAGAGAATAAGGATGTCGAGGGTTTATCACACTTGGCATATGCGGCTTATTGTATTCTTTTTTATGGAGGGAACAACAAATTGGTCGAGATGACCTGATTTAATGGCAATTAAAGGAGATCAAAATGAGTCTAAACGAAATTTTATTGGGAGCGATGATTATTGTTTTGCTTTTCAGCGGAATCATGTTTCGGCTTGCTTTATATTATCATGACCAAGCTAAAGCTCTTAAAGAAGAATCAAGAAAGATAAAGCATGAGTTCTTAAGGGATTCTATGAAGATAACCGAAGAACGAGATAGAGCGCTTAGAGAACAAAGTATGGTGATTAAAAGACGTGATCAAGCGATTGAAAAGCTGAAACAACAAATTAAGCAGTATGAGGAAATCATAAAGCAATATCAGGACAGGATTAAATCAGAAGATGATGCGAAAAATTGAGTGTATTTATATTTTGCATCGGATCTGTGCATTAAAAGACTTTGGAAATATTAAAATAAAGTGATTTAGGAAGCTTGATAACGAGGAAAGATAAACCTTAGTCATGGAAGCAACTGTTGGGTTGGCGGTGAGGTTATCGTTTTTGGCACTGTACAAGTTTAAAGCTAGTCGTTGGTGATAATCTAAAAATCTATGATAATGCATACTATACGGTACTGCAACTGTTTATGGTGATGCATGTTTTGCTAAAAACAGTGTTGGAGGTGGTACGTTCATTGAGGAAATGGAAGTATTTGCTGATAAAATAGCCTCAACCAATACATATATACATATAAGCATATAAATAGTCATGGCAGTAAAGAAAAAATGATTGCCTGTTCCTTATGAGGTGAAGGAAAGAAGCCGGTTATGATGATTGGATAAAAGAAAGAGGGAGAGAAAGATGAATGCAGAAAACACAAGGTGTTTGGCAAAAAAATTATAGCATAATTTGTAATTTATGGAGGCTCTATCAGGTTTATTACTGTCACAAAAAGACACACGATTTGAGAGATAAGAGGGAGCAACGTAATGTTGGATTTTAAAACACTTCATAACGCACTCGTTAAGGAATGTGATCAGGCAATGAGGTATGAGAGAATAAGTTTTTCAGGGATACGGGTTTTGCAGAGATAAGAGAAGAGACAGAAAGGTACACTGTCATTGTTCTATTGGGAGAATCTGGCGCGTTGTGTTGTATGGTAAGTTGTGGACTACTATGAGGTTTTAAGGTTCGAATGTAAAAATACGCTCCTGACGCATTATCACAATCAAATGAAAGATCTTTTGGGGGACACTAGCACAGAGGATCAAGTCAATGTGTTGTTTTGTTGCTTTTTTGATGGTGATTGCTGAATTTCTCTTTAAGACACTTTATTTGGTAAAGTGCCAAATTGGCTCTCTCCGAGTATATTGCTACTTGTGTATTTGAATTGCTTTTTGGGCAGGACTTTTAATGTATAATAATATCTTACTTGTTGGAAGATTAGGTTGATCAATGAATATGGCTATGTTTTTTAATAATCATTTTCAGCTTTGTTCTAAATTCTGCTGTTGTTTTTCCGTTTATAGAGAGACATGCTTTTCTGCTGTTTGAGTTTAATTTTTAGGGGTGCCTTATTATTTTTTAAAATTTTTTTAGCTCCATTTAGCTTTTTTTTCCTCAAGAAACTTCATTATTAATCTGCTTGTTTTTGGAAAAAATGGGATGGAGGATGGCTAATATAATCCCCTGTTTAATCTAGCTATAAAAATAGGCTGGGTGATTTGTGATTCGGATAATTTTCTCACAAAGAGAATGATTAATGTTCAAACACGCTGCTTCGAAGGTGGTGTGATGCACTGTGTGTTTTTTGTAAATAATGATTTACAGAAATCATGATGACAGTAGATTGAAGCGATACCGTTATTTTGAAGTGAGATACTACATTGGTATAGATGCTGGTCATGTTTATGCCAGCTTACTTCCTTAAGGGGGGGGTATATTATCAGGTATCTTATAAGCTACCCCTTTTAGGATAGACTAAGAAGCTGTGAAAGAAAAGGTGTCAAAAGAAGAAATGATAGGGCAGTAATATTCTAAAGAACACTTAAGATAAGATAACAATCAAGGAGGGGGGGTGATTTTGCATTGAGTTAAAGAGAAGGAAATCAGACATGTCAACGCGTTTGGATTCTAGGCTTTTTTCAGAAATGTTACTTTTGGATCTTGCTTGTTTATCGTTTACTCAAATTATGTAAATTTTACTATTTTACATTAAGTCTCTCCATTCATTTCTTTTTTATAAGACTTGTTTGAGCAAACTTGATAAGAGCTTAGTCAGAGTCTATTTTTCAGCTTGGGATGACTGAATTTCTCGCTAGTTCTTTTAACTCGCTAGTTCTTTTAAAATGCGCTGAGCATTGTTGCAGTCATAATGCGTGCCGCAATAAGAACATGTTCTAAAGCGCAATGTTTCAGAATACACCCATAGGGATGAAAGATTTTACTGCTGTCCATACAGTGATTGGTAATCATAAACTCTTGACCATAGAAGGCTGCATTCTATTCTCATTACCGTTGAAATTAAAGAACTTTGATTCGGGAAAGCACGCGATAAATGCTTATTTTTCAAATATCCATTTTCCATTAAGATTTTCAAGATAATTTGATTTAGAGCGTTGGACAAACTTATGTTGTAAGTTTGTGCAATAAATCTTCTCTGATATTGTTTATCCATGCAGGCAGCTTTGCAACGTTTGGCTTTGCTTTATGAGAGGGGCATTAGAATTTTTTTGTTTGCAGCTGAAATTTCACAATACATGCTGTAAATGTTTTTATTAGAGCCTGAGAATTTGTTTTAGTATTGCGTGACTTGATGGAGAATTTGCGGCTATTTCGTTTGCTTTAAAACACTGCCAAGTCTTGCAGTTGCAAAGAATTTGACCAGTTGAAAGCATAAAAAAGCATTGCATGCCGCTGGTTGATAAATTTAAGAGCACTTTGTTTCGTACTTTGGAGAGTGGCAAAGCATCCGTGAAGAGCTTTATTCAACAGCTTCTTGAGGTACACTAAGAACCATGCAAAAAACTTCTCATGTTTTCCACTGTCGGAATATCAATCTTTTTCTATTCAGTACTAAAACGCAATGCAAATTTCAAAATATATAAAGTAAAAACTTTTGGCTGAATGGTAAAACGTTAGAACTGTAGCTCTCTAATAAAGGCTTTATGCGTAATCTCTTTTATTTGTTCAATATTGGTCAGGAGATCCTGCTTTGTTGGATAACCTTTACTAGAAAAAGCAATTTTTTGTTCATCTCCTGAGATGAGACGCCAGTACCATTGATTGTGAACTCCTTGAAACACCTCAAAATACATGCTTCCTACCTCATAAAATAGCCGATAATTTGCAGGATAAATATTCAACTTACCTGACTATGAGTATCAAAGTATGCCTCCACAGTAAGTAGTCAATATATTTTCCTTAATTTTTTTTCTCTCAAACAATAATTTCTATGAGAATTATATTTTTAACAAGAAAATATTTATTGTCAACAATATACAAATAGAAATTTTTTACTATAAAACTATTTTTTTTAAATTTTATAATCTATTATTTTTATTGATAGTAGAAAATTTTTCCTTTTTGCGCTATTGGGCATATATATTCAATAATTTTACTATAATCATAAATTTTAATATGGGATCCAAAACTTTATCAGAAAAGAAAAAATGCTCTTGTTTTTTCCTGCTGATAAAGTTTATGCCCATCATTGTTCCTTTTGATCGGAACTTTTATTGATTAGCTATAACCTCTTTTTGCGATATACTTCGAATGAGCAAATCAATAAATAAGCTAAGGGTATAAGAATTAGCCATTTTTGCCTTCATATCGATGAGAGAAGTTGCGGCGTTTGGAGTGAGACCGTTGGATGAGCCTTGTTTTGATAAATACTGCTGCAACTTTTCACAAGAGTTTTCGATTTTTTCTTGATTTAAGTTTTCACTACGAGCGCTTTTGCTAGCAAGAGTCTCTTCAAGTCCTTCAATTTTCTTTATAAAATAGTTCCAGTCAAAAGCGCCTTTCGTATATTCGGCATCAAACATTTTGCCTTGTCCAGTTAAAAGCCAATTAATATTGACACCGTACAACGTGCGATATGTTTGTAAGACACTAAGGTTGGGTTCTCTTTCTCCACGCTCATAAAAAGCAATAGAGTTTTTTGTCATGCTAAATTTCTTAGCTAATGTTTCACGTGATGGATCCCCTAAAGCAAGGCGTACATAACGTAAACGTTTTCCAAATATAGTTTTTGATTCAGTTTCAGGACGTGCCATGAATTATCTCCCTCAGTAAATCATCATGGTATAAGCTTTGGCCGATAAAGGCACACTATGTATTAATATCTCATTATCTAATGTCAATATTTGTAGTCAACATTTATAATTTTATTTCTCTCTTATTTTTAAATTTTAATCAATAGAAAGAAAGTGATTTTTATTTTTCTGTCTTGTGTGTCATTTTAAAGGTGGTGTATAATTTATATAAAAGATGCATTTGCTAAATTCTTTGCTTGTTTTTTCTGTACAAAATTCCATATAAATTTGCCATGTGTATTTTATTTCGATATTAGCAGATACGATTGATTTGCGCAAAATGAATTAAAGAGATGAGCTTTGAGGAATGATCATGGCCCTATTAGGCTATTTTAGATGGGCTTTTTTTTTCACAATTTTTGGCATCTTTTTAGGGGGAGCTATTGGTTGGTTTGAAACGGGAAGTGCTACAGGTTTTCTTAAATATTTTTTCATTTGCTGCGTTTTAGGAATTTTGGAGATTTCTTTATCTTTTGATAATTCTATTATCAATGCGCGTGTTCTCGAAAGGATGGAGCAGTTATGGCGCCGTCGTTTTTTGGTATGGGGCATTTTAATAGCAGTATTTGGGATGCGGATTGTTTTTCCGTTGCTGGTGGTTGCTGTTGCTGTTTGGATTAATCCAATTGCGGCAGTAAAATTAGCAATATGGGAGCCACATCAGTATGCTGCAATCTTAACGGATGCTCATGTAGGTATAGCTGCTTTTGGGGGGACTTTTCTTATGATGGTCGGGTTGAAATATTTTTTTGACCCTGAGAAAGAGGTACATTGGATTGTTTTTATAGAGAGGACAGCTCAAAAGTTTGGGGCACTTTTCGGGATTGATATTGCAATTGTTTTGATTACGATGTTACTTTTTTCAGGGCTGATTGTAACAGAAGATAAAATGACTTTTTTACTTGCTAGCCTTTATGGGCTTTTGACATTTATAAGTGTTGAAGCTGTCGGTTCGCTCTTGGATGCTCCAAAAACAACTTTAACTACTGTTGCTAAAGGGGGCGCTGGTGCATTTCTTTATTTAGAAGTTTTAGATGCTAGTTTTTCTTTCGATGGCGTTGTTGGTGCTTTTGCCTTTTCACACAATCTTTTTATTATCGCAATTGGTCTTGGCATAGGTGCATTTTACGTTCGTTCTATGACGATTATGTTGGTTGAATCAGGAACGTTATTACATTATCGTTATTTAGAGCATGGTGCTTTTTATGCAATTTTGGTTCTCGCAGTGATTATGTATCTGCAAACCATTATATCGGTTCCTGAAGTATTAACAGGACTTGTGGGGGTCTGTATTATTGGAATGGCATTTTATTCTTCTCTTCGCTTTAAGCGTCATCATTTGCATAAAGATGCTGTATCTCAGTGAGTTAAAGGTTTTTTTATGCGTTGTAATAGTAGGAGAAAAGGGTGGGGTTAGGAGGCCATTAAGAGTTCTATACCGGCTTCGTTCATAGTTTTGAGCATCGTGTTAAGCGATCCGTTTAGATCGATACCAGCGCAGGCATTTAATGAAACACTAACTTTAAAGCCGCATTGGATGGCGTGAAGTGCAGAAAACCCAACACAAAAATCAGTTGCTAAGCCGCACATAGCTAGTTTTGTAAAACCATGTTCTTGGAGATAAACTTGTAAACCTGTAGGTGTTTTTTGATCATTCTCAAAAAAGGCAGAATAGCTATCAATTTTTTTGTTATAACCTTTTCGAAGGATAAGTTGTGCTTTCTCAACTCTGAGAGATGTATGAAAATCTGCTCCTTGTGTTCCTTGTACGCAATGATCAGGCCAAAGTATTTGGGGACCATAATCAAGAGTGACTGTATCATAGGGCGTTTTTTCAGGGTAGGCAGAAGCAAAGCTGCAATGGTTTTTGGGATGCCAATCTTGGGTTAAAATAACATGATCAAAATGATCTATGAGATTATTAACAGCAGGTAAAATGATATCACTTTGTGGTACTGCAAGTGCTCCACCTGGCAGAAAGTCATTTTGGACATCAATGACGATTAAGGCTTTTTTTTTCATGAATGTATGCCTGTAGGATATTTATCTTTTGTGGTAATCTTTAAAGACTATGTTTCGTCTTGCAGTTTTGAGATAATTTGGTAGATATCGTTATTATTTGTATAATTATCAAGCCAAAAGAGAGGAATGGATAAGTTTTTACAATTGGTTTTATAGTTTTTTACAAATTGTAACCACATGCCAATGGGGAGTGAAAAGTGGTTGCTCATGGCTACATAGGGGTGCAGGGCTTTAATAATTATAGGGCTTGGGACGTCAGATCCCATAAGGCGGCGGTTGTTATGTAAATACAATTTGAGCCATGTTAAGGCAAGAGGTGAAGTCCATTGCTTTCCGTGACACAAAAGTGATGAAAAGAGATGGGGGTTTTCTACAGCGTAATGTAATGCCCACAAAGCAAGAAAAGAGGGGGCATAGAGAATTGATTTTCTTGGTGGTACGCTATTGCATTGATAGGTCGGTTTAATACGATAAAAACATAGTCTTATATCTGGTATAGAAAAAAGAAACGACGTTTGATAACATGTCTCAGGTACAGCTAAGAGGATTTGTTTTTTATTCGTCGGAGATGTGTTTTTTTGCATTCAGAACCATTGTGGGGCTTGTGAGATTAGAAAAAATGTATCAATATTAGAATGCAAAATTCTTGCATTGAACATACGCATTGCTTATCCGAAGTTTCAGGAAAGCAAAAGCGGTTTTTTCAAAGTCCTAACTCTAATATCACACAATATTTAAAGAGAAGTTTATGGCACGTCAATTTATCTATCATATGGCTGGGCTTACCAAGGCTTACGGTAATAAAAAAATTTTGGAAAATATTCATCTGTCTTTTTATCCAGATGCAAAAATCGGTATTTTAGGACCTAATGGTGCAGGTAAATCGACCATTTTACGTATTATGGCCGGGCTAGATAAGGAATACACCGGAGAAGCATGGCTTTCTGAGGGGGCACGTTGTGGCTATCTGCCACAAGAGCCTCTTCTTGATACAAGCAAAGATGTACGTGGTAATGTGATGGAAGGTGTTGCCGATAAGCAGGCTATTTTAGAGCGTTATAATGAATTGATGATGAATTATAGTGAAGAAACAGCCGATGAAAGTGCACGTCTTCAAGATGTTATCGACAGTCAAAATCTTTGGGATTTAGAAAGTCAAGTAGAAATGGCTATGGCTGCTCTTGGTTGTCCACCAGCCAATGAGGATGTGACAAAGCTTTCAGGAGGTGAAAAGCGGCGTGTTGCGCTTTGTAAATTGCTTTTGTCAAAACCTGATTTATTGCTTTTGGATGAACCAACAAACCATTTGGATGCTGAAACTACAGCTTGGCTTGAAAGGCATCTGCGTGAATATTCCGGTGCGGTGCTTTTAGTGACGCATGATCGTTATTTTCTCGATAATGTAACGAGTTGGATTTTAGAATTAGATCGCGGGAAAGGTATCCCTTATGAGGGGAATTATTCTGCTTATTTAGGCGCAAAAGCTAAACGTGTGGCTCAGGAAGGGCGTGAAGAGGCTGCGCGTCAGCGCGCGTTGTCACGCGAAAAAGAGTGGATAGCTTCTAGCCCAAAAGGACGGCAAGCAAAGTCAAAAGCGCGGATTAAAGCCTATGATGAGTTGGTTCAAGCTGCACATGAGCGCCGTCCTGGAGAAGCGCAAATTATTATTCCTATTGGCGAAAGATTGGGGCAGGTTGTCATTGAGGTTGATAATCTCTCTAAGGCATATGGAGAGCGTGTGTTGATTGATAGTCTTTCTTTCAAGCTTCCTGCGGGGGGAATTGTTGGAGTCATTGGTGCCAATGGTATGGGAAAATCTACCTTGTTTAAAATGTTGACGGGGCAGGAACAACCAGATTCAGGTCAAATACGTATCGGGGAAACAGCTCAGATGAGTTATGTCGACCAGAGTCGCGATTCATTAGCGGGCGATAAAACTGTTTGGGAGGAAATTTCTGGCGGAAATGATATTATTAAACTCGGTAAATATGAGATGAATAGTCGCGCTTATTGTGGTGCGTTTAATTTTAAGGGTGCAGATCAACAGCAAAAAGTGGCAAATTTATCAGGAGGGCAGCGCAATCGCGTACATTTGGCTAAGCTTTTAAAAGAGGGAGGTAATGTTCTTCTTCTTGATGAACCGACCAATGATCTTGATACTGAAACGTTGGGCGCGTTGGAGGACGCATTGGAGAATTTTGCTGGTTGCGCAGTTATTATATCGCATGATCGTATGTTTCTTGATCGATTGGCGACTCATATTTTGGCTTTTGAAGGGAAGGGCCATGTGGAATGGTTTGAAGGTAATTTTGCTGAATATGAGGCTGATAAGGTTCGCCGTCTTGGTTCAGACGCTCTTAATCATCGACGTGTGAATTATAAGCCGTTGACACGCTAGAATAATTTCTTGCCTTTTTTGAGCTTGATGGAGAAAAGGGTGATGATATCTGATATTGTCTTCATTTTTCAAAAAAGGAAATTACCTATCGATGATAGGGCTTTCGTTCATGACATTTGAGACAAAAAAGAGTACAGAATCGTAATTGCCTATCCTGTAGGGAAGATTATTATATTTTAACGTGCTGGTGATATTGTATGAGCAATTGTTACTCGTTAAAATGCAATGAGGTGTGGTGAATTTTCCTATAGAGTCGTGCTGCAATACAAACGTCCTTGCTTTCATAGCGGGGTAATAGCAGGATGGGTATTGTTTGTTCTTTAATAATCGCTTACTTTTTTATACTATCATAAAATAATATCATCAAATAGATGCAACTATGCGCCTTCTGCTTGACTTTCTATTCCTATAAACAAATGTTTATAGAAGTAGTAAGGAATGTTTATGGAAAAAATCAACAGTTTGGATGCGATGATTGTGCTGCTAAAAACGATGGCAGAAGCAAGTCGTTTGCGTATTCTTGCGCTTTTGTATCACGAAGATTTAACAGTATCGGACTTTACATTCATCCTTGGTCAGTCGCAACAGCGTGTATCACGAAATTTACGTTTATTGTACGAAGCACAATTGATTGAACGTTATCAGAAGGGGGGGCGGGTTTATTTTAAGCTTTGTCGTGGTTGTTTGTCTAAAAAAGATATTGTGATGGCTGCTCTTTCAGCTCTACCAGAGCATGATTTGATGCTTGTGCACGATTTAACATGTTTGGTAGATATTAAAAAACAGCGCCTAAACAAGAGAAAGAAGGATTTCTTACAAAATGCAACGCAGAGGGATGTATTACGGTTATCATATGTTGCAGAGTCCGCTGTGGAAAGCGCTTTACACGAAATCATTGGCGATAAACCCTTTGAGACAATGCTCGATATTGGTATGGGTACAGGCTCTGTCTCAAAGTTGTTTTCAGGTCTTTATACGCATGCCGTTGAAGTTACTCTTGATAGCGATATTTTGCACTTGTCTGTTGGAAATATAACTTTTGATTTGGTGGTTCTTCACTGGGTTTTACATTGTCTTAATGGTCCCCACATAGCTTTTAAGGAGATAGCACGTGTTTTACGTCCCAATGGACGTTTGCTGATTGTGGATTTTGTTCACCATAAAGTTGCGTCTTCACATTCCTCCCATGTTCATATGTCTCTTGAATTTTCAGATTCACAAATAGAACAATGGCTTAAAAATGCGGGACTTGTTTTAGAACAAACTGTTTGCCTTGCTCCTGTACAAAATGAAAGTCATGAGAGACTCATGGTTAAGCTCTGGCTTGCTCGTGATCCGCGTTTACTGGTAGATGATATAAAAGATAAAAACATAGAGTTTGCATAATCATATTTGCTTATGTGCTTTATTCCTTTGATTTTTAAAAGCACAAAGATGGGATTTGAGTACCTCGTTAAAAAGTTGTCGTTTTTTTTAGGTACATTGTATTTTTGTGCTTTAGACTGCTTAGTACTTTCATATTTAGGTATGTAAGCTGTATAATTAACGATCTTCTTATAGTCGATGCGAAGCCGATAGCGTTGCTCTTAACGTGTGTTAATATAGCATGTGTGAGTTATATAATATATTGATTTTAATGATAATTCATTGTTGTGCAACTTGAATAAGAATACTAAATGTAGAGAACTTTCTCATTTTAAACCGTCTGCTTTAAAAGCAAAAAATCATTTTTGTGCACGGAACAAGAAGGATTGGCATGCGGATAAAAAATGTTTGAGAAGGAACGCAATATGTCCCTTATGAACCATTTTAATGTAAACACATGTGCAACATTGGAAGTTGGGAAATATAATGATGATTCCAGCTTGTACTTTCGAAATACAGTGAGGCTTAAGGGAATTTGCGTTATACCTTTCACGGGGAGGGCGATATTAGGAAATGAGATGGGAGCAAGAAAGGTTTTCTTTAAAGCAAGCATGTGAATGAGCAGTACAATGGTGTGTTGTTCTCAATGAGAGGAAATTTCATGAAAGAACGCGAGAAGCAAAAAGGAAGTCCTCTATAATCTTTCTTAAAGAGAATGAATAGAGCAGTTTTCGGATACAGGGACTTTTCATTTTATTATTCTAAAGGGTGGGGGCAAACAATAGAGACGGGAGAAAATGTCTACACTGGTCATCGTCAGTTATGATAAGGCGATGGAATTTATTTCTGGTTATAAAAGAGTTTGTTCTCACCTTGAATGGCACAAATGAGTGATTCGGAATAAATTACACTCAGAGCTCTGATTGTTTCGTGAAAATTAATTTATTCAAGTTTATAATTGATGTTGTGAGTGTAGAGCCAATTTTACACTATTTTTTTATGGTTATTTTCAGAAATTGTCATGAAGACAGATAAGATTTGGTATTTTTATTTTAGTCGTATCGGGACTATGCTTGTTCATCGTTTGGACCAAAGCAATTTACGTCTATATCAGCGCGTATATTTCTGATTTTTTATTACAATTTTAAGGGGGTAAAAGATGCACATTTTGATTTTGTGGTAATAGCGTTGAACAAGTGATTACTGCTTTTGTGCTTTTTCCTTCGATAGGAGAAAGTCTATAAAAACCGCTTATGCTTTAAAATTTTCACGGACATTGTTTTTGGGAAAAGCTTATTAGGAAAATAACAATGATCATAGATTCCTATTGATCGAGTCCCCTCGGAATAAAATTGCTTCAAATTGGATCATTTTTAGTGTTTTTTTGCCTAAATTTTTCCACTTTTGGGCAAATTATATTTTTTTTGTATTTTTTGTATAAAATATGGTAAGAATTTCTTGTTGTTTAGAATATTTTATTCCATAGTAAGAACATTGCATCAACGATGTTGGTGTGAGAGGACGATCAGGGAGCCTCCTCCCCCCCCCCCGCGTGGATCCCTTAGATTGTCTGGCCTGGCTGAGGTTCGCCTCAGTCAGGCTTTTAGAGTTCTGTGTTAAATTTAATGAGGTATTAATGAGGGGGATGAAAGAGAAACAGCTGGCCTTACATAGTAGATAGAAATTGCAATTTGAGGTAAGCTAAGTTGAGATTTTCATGGATTTTCAGTGATTTAATTTTTTTATTGAAGGTCCGATGAATAATGTGGGGGGCTTTGTATATGGTGGTTCTTAGGGAGAGAGAATGGGTTTTTGCTGGCGTCGTAGTATCCTTATTTTGTTTGTGTTTTTGGTTTTTGCAGTCAGTCTTTTTATTACTCGGAATCCTGTAGTTTATCAGTTTTTTCCTGCTCGCTCTTTTTCTTCTCATCAGGTTAATGTAACAGAGGGTATGCTCTTAGAAAAGTTGGCATTGTCTTTTCCCGATATTATTGTGCACCTCTCTAGAATGAATCCTCAACAACAAAAACAATTCATTGAGCAAGTGCGTCGAGATACGGTTGCTGCTGCTGCTGCCAGTGGTCAGAGCGATGAGCTTGCTCAGAAATTGGGTGAAACTGTTGCTATGGTTATATTAAAAGCGATTTCTCATCCTTCTATTGGTGATGCTTATTTTTAGTCACTTCCCTAAAAAAATTATGCGTTTACGGTTTATCCGAAGAGTGTTTTTGCGCTTTTCTTGGAATTTCGGAAAATGTGAAGAGGAATTGTACCCCCATTTTTGATATTACCAGCGAGGAATGGAAGAGAGAAGAGGGGTTGGGATCTCCTTTTTTCTATGGATTTTAGGATCTTTATTTGTTGTATGTTTCCTGAAGGTGGGGAAGGCTATGTTAGGAGGATATTAGACTATAGCAGATAGGAAAAACATTTGAATGAATATAAGCAATATAAATTTTTATTCAGATGGTCCTGAGGTTATTTGTACTAATCCTTTAAGAATTTTCCCCAAATAGCTAGAAGTAATTTTTTAAAGTGTACTATCTGCTCTGAAAATAGTGTGTTTGATACAGGTTCGTGAGCTTCTTATGGTTGCTTTAGGGGGGCTTGTTTGAGTTAAGTTTTTTGCAGCGAGTATTTTAACAGCTGTTGAGGAGGGTTGATAGCGGTTTCTATTCCCAGTAGATATTTTGCGATATCGAGGGTGTTGTATAAAGATGTTCCAGTCAATGTGGCTTGTTACGATCGTGGAATTGACCTGAATAAGGATTTTTAATCATTGTATGTGAAAAATAGCAGAGCCATTGGTATTTTTAATGCTATTTTTGTCTGCTAAAAGTTAGGTGTGTGGTAGATGCATAAGAAAGCGGTAGAGTATATCACTTCTTTACTACATTAAATCCTTTATTATAGTTTTTTTATTTTTCGATATCTTGTGAAATATGAAATATATAATGAGTGAGCTGAGCGATTTTCTTAGATTGGGAAAAATTATCTTGAAATTGTCTTAATATTTTCATTTTTAAGCCGCTCTTTAGTTTTCTTTCTGTGTACAATGCGCCCTTCAAGCCGTTGCGGCTAGGATTTAAAAATGTCTTAATGAAGAGAAAGAAAATGCAATTTTTAAAATTTTTTTTAAGTGCAGCATTTATTATATCTTTTGTATTTGAGATAAGTTTGGCTCATACTGTACTAAATGTTGCTGGATCAAATGAAGGTTCTGTGACGATTTCTTCTAGGATTCCTGTTCGTCCTTATGAGTTTCTTATTCAAAAATTTGCGAATAAGTACAATGTTCCCGTTAATTTAGCACATGCTGTTGTAAGGGTTGAAAGTGATTATAAGGCACATATAAAGGGGGCTGCTGGCGAAATAGGTTTGATGCAAATTAAACCATCTACTGCACGAGGGTTGGGGTTTAAAGGTTCTATACAAGATCTTTACGATCCTGCAACCAATCTTGAATATGGCATGCGTTATTTGGCACGGGCATATAAACTAAGTGGTGGCAATACGTGTGGCACCGTCCTTAAATATAATGCAGGTCATGCTGCAAAAAAAATGAATTCCATTTCGGAAAAATATTGTTCAAAAGTGAAAACTTATTTGGCTGCGTTAAAATAAAAATGCACTTTGAAGGCGATGCATTCTTTTGATCAAATTTATAAAATATCTTGAGAGGACTATTTTCACTTGACGAAAAATGTTTTATAATAGTGTGTCAGTCGGCTGGGCAGCCGCGCTTGTTCAATACTTAAAGGTGGCAGGTGAGGAAAGTCCGGGCTCCATGGAAAAACGGTGCCGGGTAACACCCGGCAGGGGCGACCCTAGGGAAAGTGCCACAGAAAGTAAACCGCCTATTTTTATAGGTAAGGGTGAAAGGGTGGAGTAAGAGCCCACCGCGCATTCAGTAATGAGTGTGGCAAGGTAAACCCCACCGGGAGCAAGACCGAATAGAAATGACGCGCAAGGTTTAACTTGCAGCCGATTTCCGGGCGAGTCATTCGGGTAGGTTGCACGAGGCGGATGGTAACATCCGTCCCAGATGAATGGTTGCCATGTAGAGTGTAAACTTTACCATACAGAACCCGGCTTACAGGCCGACTGATTTCTCGTGATGGAATGCGATTTTACAGCATATCGTACAGAGGCTTTTCCTATGAAATGTATGTTTTAAAAATGTACACTTAAAAAAGAGTATTTTAAAAAATCATAACATTTCTTTAAATATAATGCATTAGGATATGCATCGGGTTAACTTTGACTTTATTCTCTTTCATTATGAGATGTGAGAGTTGAAGTTTTGGTTATTCTGATATCAGTTGCCATGAGAGGGCTATTGATTTTTAAAAAGCATAAATCAAGACGGATTATTTTGACAAAACAGGGTCATAGAGCTGAACGCCATATTCCAGTGTTGTTGCAGCCAGTTTTGGCTGGGCTTGCGCCATTGGTTGGGGCAAGAGTGATTGATGGTACCTTTGGTGCCGGTGGTTATACGCGTGCTTTTTTAAATGCGGGGGCACAGGTTATTGCTCTTGATCGTGATCCTCATGCTATTCGTGAAGGACAGCCGCTTGTTGATGAATTTTTTCCACGACTTCGTTTGGTGCAAATGGAGTTTTCACAGTTGGATCGCGTTGTTGAAGAGAAGGTAGATGCTGTTATTTTGGATATTGGTGTCTCTTCCATGCAGCTTGATGAAGCTGAAAGGGGATTCTCTTTTCAAAAAGATGGTCCCTTAGATATGCGAATGGCTCAGACTGGTTTTACTGCTGGCGATGTTGTAAATTGCTTAAAGGTGGATGAGTTAGCGCGAATCTTTAAAATATTAGGAGAAGAACGCTATGCTGGCCGAATTGCACGGATGATTGAAAAACGTCGCTGCGTTCAGCCTTTTTTGCGTACAGGTGATCTTGCTCATGCTATCGAGGCGCTGGTGGAGCGTAAACCAAGAGATCGTATTCATCCAGCAACGCGTGTATTTCAAGCTCTTCGTATTTATGTTAATGATGAAATTGGGGAACTTGCACGTGGTTTATTCGCTGCTGAGCGTATTTTAAAACCGGGTGGTCGTTTGGGTGTTGTAAGTTTTCATTCTCTTGAAGATCGTATGGTCAAAAGATTTTTTTCTGTGCGTTCAGGAGAGTGTATGAGATCACGCCATCTTCCTGAAATAGAGATGGTTCCAGCAACATTTTTTCCTTTGTTTAAAGGAGGGATAACTGCAAGTGAAGAGGAGTTACAGCAAAATCCTCGTTCACGTTCTGCGCGGTTGCGCATTGGTGTACGCACAGAGGCGGAGAGCCTTGCCGCAGATATAAAATTGTTTGGTTTAGCAGAGATTGCCAGTTTTGAAGGTGGCAAGAAATGATAGTCTTTCGTACATTTGATATGATTTTAGTGTTGATTATGATTTGTATGGCAGGTCTTACTTATAAGGTAAAATACGATGTCCAAAAACGAATGAGCGAAGTTCATCGTCTTGAACATAAAATTGCTGCAGAAAAAAATACGGTGAGTTTGCTTCATGCTGAGTGGGCTGTTATGATAGAGCCTTCACGCATGCAAGAACTTGCGAAACGTTATCAAAAAGAGCTTGGTTTAGAAATTATCCAGCCTCGTCAAGTTGTAGAGCTTGAGAATATTCCAGTACGTGTACATGATCCAATTGAAGAAGTGATTAAACAAAATATCTTGGAGGAAGGTAAGGATATTTTGGCCAACAATCGTGCTTCTCAGGTGAATGGCGTTGTTCAAAAAGGCGTGCGGTGATGACATCATACTTTTTATTTTCGCAAAAGAAAAAGCGCTTGAATAACCAAGTGAATGTTCATAATTTCCCTATTCGTCGCCCATATTCTAGCCGTCTACGTTTGCTTTTTTCGTTACTTTGTTTTCTTATTCTATATGGTGTTATGGGGGCTTGTCTCATTTCTTATGGGTTTGAAGGTGGGCAGATTGAAGAAGCAAAAGGGCCAGGAATTCTTCAATTGACTGCACGGCCTAATATTATTGATCGGAATGGCCGTTTGTTGGCGACGGATATTAAAACTTATTCGCTTTTTGCTGAACCACGACGTATTATTGATGTGGATGAAACAATAGAATTGCTTTCAACAGTTTTACCCGATCTCAATTGGCAGGAAACTTATAAACGCCTAAAAAGAAAATCTAGTTTTTCTTGGATTCAGCGTGGATTAACGCCAACGCAAAAGACGCAGATTATGGCTCTAGGTATTCCTGGGATTGGTTTTCGTACTGAAATTCGTCGGTTTTATCCGAGTGGTTCTGTGGTTTCGCATATTCTCGGTATGGTTAATGTTGATAATCAGGGCATAGCGGGGATAGAAAAATATATTGATGATGCTGGCTTGAGCGCTCTACGTGCTGCTGGTCTCGCAACGGAAACGTCATTAAAGCCAGTTCAACTTTCGATTGATGTGCGTATTCAGACAATCGTACACGATGAACTTATGAAGGCAATGAAGCGTTATAAAGCAATTGCTGCAGGCGCTGTTATTTTAAATATCCATACTAATGAAGTTCTTGCTATGGCATCTGTACCAGATTTTGATCCTGGAAATCCTGTTGATGCTTTGAAGAGTGATCGCCTCAATCGGATGACTGCTGGAATCTTTGAAATGGGGTCTATCATTAAAAGCTTTACGACCGCGATGGCACTTGATTCAGATATCTTTCATTTAAACAGTATTATTGATGCTTCAAAACCTTTGCAAGCAAGTGGAGGGTATACTATTCATGATTTTCACGGAAAAAATCGTCCTCTAAAGTTATGGGAGGTTTTTATTTATTCCTCTAACATTGGTTCTGCAAAAGAGGCATTGGCGGTGGGGATTGATGGACATCGTGCTTTTTTGAAAAAGCTTGGTCTACTTGATCAACTGTCAACAGAATTGCCTGAAGTTGCACACCCCATTGTGCCACGTCATTGGAAAGATATCAATTCTATGACGATCTCTTTTGGACATGGTATGGCAACAACGCCCTTACAAACAGCAGTCGCTGCCGCTGCTTTAATGAATGGGGGATGGCTGATTGCTCCCACATTTTTAAAACGTACAAAAGAACAAGCTTCGAAACATGCAAAACAAGTCCTGCATGCTAAAACGAGTCAAAATATGCGTTACCTTTATAAGTTAAATAGCGATATTGGTTCTGGACGTAATGCAAAAGTTGAAGGTTATCGGGTTGGTGGTAAAACAGGAACAGCCGAAAAAGTTGAAAATGGAAAATATTCTAAAACAAAAAATTTTAATAGTTTTCTCGCTGCTTTTCCTATTGAGGATCCTTCCTATGTTGTTTTAACAATTATCGATGAACCTAAGCCTGAAGATGGAAAACATGCAGCAACAGCAGGATTGAATGCTGGGCCAATGCTTTCTAATATTGTTCGCCGCTCTGCTAGTTTTCTTGGAATAAAACCGGATTTTAAAAAAGAATACGAGCCTATTTTAAGCACAAAGAACAGTTCAGGCTTAATTAAACAACGGTAAAATGAAATAAAGGTGCGTTATCATGTTGTTGGGAACAGTTTTTACAGAATCTATTAAAGATAAAAGTCTTTCTTCAATAGAAATAACAGGAATAAGTGCGGATTCTCGGCAAGTTTTGCCAGGCTATGTTTTTGTGGCTGTTCAAGGTAATCAAGGTGATGGGAGACACTATATAAATGATGCACTAAAGCGTGGTGCAAAAGCAATCGTTACAGATTCTGATATTATGCTTGAGAATACAGCTGTTCCAGTTTTACGTGTTGCTGATGTTCGCCATAGTTTAGCAATAGCAGCTGCACGTTTTTACGGTTCTCAACCTGAAACTGTTGTGGCTGTGACAGGGACAAGTGGAAAAACATCCGTTGTCTCTTTTGTTCGGCAAATTTGGACTCATGTTGGATTGTGTGCCGCTAGTATAGGAACGGTAGGTGTTGTTTCTCCTCACCGGAATGATTATGGTTCTCTCACAACGCCTGATCCAGTGGTCTTACAGCGCCTCCTTTATGAAATTTCCAATGAAGGTGTTACACATGCAGCCCTTGAAGCATCTTCGCATGGGCTTGATCAACGCCGACTTGACGGGGTACGTTTAACTGCTGCTGCCTTTACCAATTTAGGGCGTGATCATATGGATTATCATCCGAGCGTAGAGGATTATTTGCGTGCTAAAATGAGGCTCTTTGACACGCTTTTGCCCCAAGATTTTCCTGCTCTGATTTTTGCGGATGATATTTATTCGCAAGAGGTTATTGATACGATTACACAAGCACGTCGCCGTGTCTTAACAATTGGGCGTAAAGGGCAATTTATCACTATTAACCGTATTGAACATCAACGTTCAAAACAGCGTATTGAATGTCGTGTGGAAAACAATATTTATACATTTGATTTGCCTCTAGCCGGAGGTTTTCAGGTAATTAATGCACTTATGGCGGCGGGATTAGCAATTACAACAGGTGTTCCCCCTCGTAAGGTTTTTGGTGCGCTTGAGACTTTGCAGGGGGCACCTGGCCGTTTAGAATTGGTTGGAAAGACAGAAAATAATGCTCCTGTGTATATAGATTATGCGCATAAACCAGAAGCTTTGGAGCAGGTATTGCTCTCTGTGCGTCCTTTTACGCAAGGACGTTTAATCCTTGTTTTTGGTTGCGGAGGTGATCGTGATCGGGGAAAGAGACCTTTAATGGGAAAAATTGCAATGGGTAGGGCTGATATTGTTATTGTAACGGATGATAATCCTCGCACAGAAATGCCAGAAAAGATTCGTAAAGGTATTTTAGAAGCAGTACCAAAAGCCATTGAGATAGCAGATCGTGGTGAAGCTATTACTTATGCAGTTGGGCTTTTAAAAGCAGGGGATACATTAATCATTGCTGGAAAAGGTCATGAGAATGGCCAGATCATAGGGCAAAAAACATATCCTTTTTCAGATCGTTTGAAAGCAATTGAGGCTTTGCAGGAACGAAAGAGATGACAGCTTTATGGGATAAACAAGCACTTATTTCAGCAATTGATGGCTTTGTAATTGGATGTCTACCAGAAACTTTTTCTGGGATTTCTATTGATAGTCGCACCCTTGTAAAAGGCGATATTTTTTTCTGTATTAAAGGGCATCATCTTGATGGTCATGATTTTGCTCTGCAAGCTTATGCACGAGGAGCGGGCGTTCTTATTGTTGCGGAAGATCGTTTGATTGACATGAAAAAAATATCCGCTCCATTGATTGTTGTTCCTGATGTTTTACAAGCCTTAGAAAAACTTGCACAAGCCGCACGTAGGCGCTCAAAGGCTAAAATTATTGCGGTAACAGGTTCTGTTGGAAAAACAACGACAAAAGAAGCTCTTAAACAAGTGCTTGCGACGGTTGGAAAGGTTCATGCGAATCTTGCTTCTTTGAACAATTGTTGGGGAGTGCCGCTTACATTGGCACGGATGCCAGCGGAGTGTGATTATGGCATCTTTGAAATTGGTATGAATCATAAAGATGAAATTCGCCCTTTGGTAAAGTTGGTATGTCCGCATGTTGTTTTGATTACCAGCATTGCCGCTGGACATATGGGGTTTTTCAAAAATCTTGAAGAAATAGCAGATGCAAAAGCTGAAATTTTTGAAGGATTAGATGAGGAAGGTGTCGCCATTTTAAATGCGGATAATGATTTTTTTCCTTATTTAGCTAAAAAAGCAAAGCAATGTGGGGTGAAAAAGATCTTAAGCTTTGGTGAGGCTGAAAATTCTGATTATCAGGCTAGAGATATACGTCTTTTAACAGATTCTTCCTCTATGATTGTGCGTATTTCTGGGCAAGATAGAGCAATGAAAATTGGTGCTCCGGGACGGCATATTGCCCAAAATACTTTAGGTATTCTTGCTGTTTGTGATGCTATTGGTGTTGATTTGGAGTGTATTGCACTTGCTTTGAGCCATTTTTCTCTCCAAAAGGGGCGTGGTATCCGCTACCAGTTGTCTTTATCCAATGGGGGCGAATTTTATTTAATTGATGAAAGCTATAATGCTAATCCTGCTTCTATGCGTGCTGCTCTTGATCTGCTTGCTACAGGGCCAGTAGGGGAGGAGGGGCGGAGGATCGCTATTCTGGGTGATATGCTCGAATTGGGAGCTTATAGTGAAAAACTCCATCGTGATTTAGTAAAGCCAATATGTCTTTCTGGTGCTCATCTCGTTTTTTTATTTGGTGAGGCAATGAAATTTTTAGCCATTGATCTATCCGCTTACGTTAAGGTTCATTATGCTGAAAATATTGAAAAAATTTTACCACTTCTTTTTGCAGAAATTTCCCATGGGGATCTGCTTATGATTAAATCATCTCGTGGCCTTAATTCTTCAGATATTGTGACGGCACTGCTTGATCACTATAAAGTGGTTTCTCTATAATTTTAAATAGGTTTTTTTATATTATGATGCTGTTTTTTTCTTCGCTTAGTGACTGGCTTCCAGGCGTTAATGTTTTTCGTTACATTACTTTTCGTACTATAGCAGCGATGCTCACATCGGGGCTCATTGTATTTTTGTTTGGTCCTAGCATCATTGCTTCTCTAAAACTGCGACAGGGAAAGGGGCAGCCAATTCGTGCTGATGGTCCTCAAACACATTTTAAAAAGGCTGGGACGCCTACTATGGGGGGGCTGATGATTCTAGCTGGTACTGTGGTATCGGCGCTTTTGTGGTGTAATTTATTGAATATTTACTTTTGGGTGTCGTTGTTTGTTATGCTGTCTTTTGGAGCAATTGGTTTTTATGATGATTATCTTAAGGTAACAAAGCAAACGGATAAAGGATTTTCCGGTAAAGCACGGTTAAGCTTGGAATTTCTGATTGCAGCAATTGCTGCTTTTATTCTCTTGCAAGTTGGTTCGCCAGGATTAGCTTTGCCCTTTGTGAAAGATTATTTGATTAATTTGAGCTGGTTTTTTATTCCTTTTTCTGCTTTTGTCATTGTAGGGACTGGTAATGCAGTTAATTTGACCGATGGTCTTGATGGCTTAGCTATCGTTCCTGTGATGGTTGTTGCCCTTTCTTTTGCTCTTATTGCTTACCTTTCGGGTAATATCAATTTTGCTGATTATCTCCAAATCCATTATGTCTCGGGGACAGGTGAATTGGCTGTTTTATTGGGCGCTGTTGTTGGTGCGGGACTTGGTTTTTTATGGTTTAATGCACCGCCGGCAGCTATTTTTATGGGAGATACCGGTTCGTTGGCGCTTGGAGGACTCTTGGGTACTGTTGCTGTCGCAACCAAGCATGAAATTGTTTTGGCTCTTATTGGTGGGCTTTTTGTTCTGGAAGGATTTTCGGTTGTTATTCAGGTTGGTTATTTCAAGTTAACAAAAAAGCGTGTATTCCTTATGGCACCAATACACCACCATTTTGAAAAAAAAGGCTGGACTGAAAGCCAAATCGTCATACGCTTTTGGATTATTTCGATTGTTCTCGCTCTGATTGGTCTTTCAACACTTAAATTGCGGTGAGATTTTGATTTCTGTTACGTGTTATAAAGGTCAAAAAGTTGCTCTGTTTGGATTAGGGCAATCAGGATTAGCGGCGGCGAAAGCGTTGATGCGTGGTGGTGCAGAAGTGATTGCATGGGATGATAGTCCTTCCAGCGTGCAAGCAGCTTTTCAGCAAAATATTCCAACGCGAGATCTCCGTTATGAAGATTGGTCAGAATTTGTTGCATTGATTTTAGCGCCTGGTGTTCCTTTAAATTATCCTAAGCCTCATTGGATTGTTGAGAAAGCACGTCAAAAAGATATAGAAATTATCGGTGATATTGAATTATTTGTTCGTGCGCGCAATCATTTTTTACAGCACTATGGTTTTTGCGATCAGGATGTTCCATTTATCGCTATTACCGGCACGAATGGAAAATCGACAACGACGGCTTTGCTTACCCATCTTTTAGAACAAATGGGCTATGATGTACAGATGGGGGGAAATATCGGAAATGCAATATTGACCCTTAAGCCGTTTGTAAAAAAACGTATTTATGTGATTGAATGTTCATCGTTTCAAATTGATCTAACACCCTCTCTTCAGCCGACTGTTGGTCTTTTATTAAATCTTACGCCTGATCATATTGATCGCCATGGTAGCTTTACTCAATATGTGCAAGCTAAAAGGCATTTAGTGGCTAGGGCTTCTCATGCCTTGATTTCGGTTGATGATACTGCTTGTCAGGATTTGTATCAACAATTGCTTCATGAAGGTCGTCAAGTCGAGGCAATTTCCAAGGAACATTTTGTTGAAAATGGTTTTTATGCGGAGGGTACGAAGCTTTTTTCTGTTCGACAAGGGCAGTGCTATATGCTTGCAGATCTCTCCCCTATGATTGCGTTGCGCGGTAGTCACAACGCGCAAAATGCCCTTATGGCGTTAGCAACATTGCAGGCTTTAAAAATTACTCATCCATATATGAACAAGCATTTAGCAAGTTATAAAGGGTTACCCCATCGTATGCAGCAGGTGTGTAAAATGGGATCAGTCTTGTTTATCAATGATAGCAAGGCTACCAATGCAGATGCATCCGCTCCTGCACTTTCTTCGTTTAATGATATTTTTTGGATTGTTGGAGGGCAGGCAAAAAAAGGTGGGATTGATTCTCTTAGAGAATTTTTTCATAAAATTCGTAAGGCTTATTTGATCGGGAGTGCGGCGGAAGAATTTGCTAGTGTTATTGGTTCTGCTTTTCCTTTCTCGATAAGCGCAACTTTGGAAAATGCGGTACATGAAGCAGCAGCTGATGCAATGCGTTGTAAGGTGAAAGAAGCTGTAGTCCTCTTTTCACCTGCCTGCGCAAGTTATGATCAATTTAAAAATTATGAAATGCGTGGGGAAGCTTTTGTCTCTTTTGTTATGCAGTTAAAAAGAAGCGTAAATTGTAAAAAATGATTCTGTGTTAACACTCCAGAATCCTTTTTCGTGTAATTCAACTTTTGAAGTGCTTGCTAAAAAATGGGAAAACTATAGTCACTTTGAGTAGAATTATGAAAAGGATCAAGTAAATAAGATGTTTACGCGTGCAGATAGAGATCCAATTGCGAACTGGTGGTGGACAATTGATCGCTCTATCTTTGCAGCTTGTTTGATTTTAATGGGGATTGGCATTATGCTCTCTTTTGCTGCTAGTCCTACTATTGCAAAAAAAATCGGAATTGCTGATAGTTTTTATTTTGTTCGATGGCATATCATTTTTAGTATTCCAGCGTTTTTTACGATGGTTACTGTTTCTTTTTTCTCACTTCGTAATATTCGCCGTTTATGCGCCCTTTTATTAATTGTAACTCTTGTTCTTATGGTTGCAACCTTATTCGTTGGTCCAGAATTAAAGGGAGCGCGGCGGTGGATTCCTCTCTTTGGTTTTTCTGTGCAAGCTTCAGAGTTTATGAAGCCAGCTTTTGTGATTATGTCAGCTTGGCTTTTTTCAGAACAGGTGCGTCGTAGGGGCATTCCTGGTTACACGTTAGCTACTGCTCTTTATGCTTTTTGTTGTGTGCTTCTCGTTCTACAGCCTGATATTGGCCAAACATTTTTAATCAGTGCAACATGGGGTGGTCTGTTTTTTGTTGCTGGTGTATCTCTTAGCATTCTTTTTTTGTTTCTCATTTTAGGTATTGTAGGAGTTATTTTAGCCTATCTTTTCCTTCATCATGTGCGTGAACGTATTAATGGTTTTTTAACAGGTGAAGGCAACACCTTTCAAGTAGATGTAGGGCGTGAGGCTATTTTGAATGGTGGTTGGTTTGGACAAGGACCAGGCGAGGGAACGGTAAAACGTATCATTCCTGATAGCCATACAGATTTTGTGTTTTCCGTTGCTGCTGAGGAATATGGTATTATCCTTTGTCTTTTGATTATGATGCTTTTTGCCTTTATCGTCATGCGCTCATTGTATATAGCATTGCATACGCGTGATTCATTTATACGCCTCGGCATTACTGGTGTAGCGATGATGATTGGTTTTCAATCAGCTATTAATATGGCTGTTAATCTTCATCTCATACCTCCAAAGGGAATGACATTGCCGTTTATTTCTTATGGTGGTTCATCTATGGTGGCTATTGCACTTTCAATGGGAATTTTGCTCAGTTTAACACGCCGCTGGCCAGAAGCGCGCCTTTCAGCTTTTTCCTCTCCTGCTATCTTGGATACCACTTATGACTGATAAAAAAGTTATTGTTTTGGTGGCTGGTGGTACAGGTGGGCATCTTTTTCCTGCTGAAGCGCTTGCTGTTGAATTAAGGCAGCGTGGATATGATGTTCATTTGGCAACGGATGGAAGAGCGCAACGTTTTGTACGCTGCTTTGATGAAGAACATACACATATAGTTTCGTCGGCAACGTTTACACGACGCAACCCTTTTGCACTTATAAAAACATTTTGGACTTTGTTAAAAGGAATGGGGCAATCATTAATGCTTTTTTATAAATTGCGTCCTGTTCTTGTTGGTGGGTTTGGCGGTTATCCTACTTTTCCTCCTCTTTTGGTTGCTGCCTTAATGCGGCGTGCAACATTTATTCATGAGCAAAATGCTGTTATGGGACGTGCTAATCGGGCATTAGCAGCATTTGTACATGCAATAGCAGGTGGTTTGTTATCGCAAAAGAATACTTATGCTCATAAAACACTTTTGACTGGTAATCCTGTGCGCGAAGCTGTTCTTAAGGCAGCGGAAATTCCTTATCATGCTTCTGCGGATGAAGAGCCATTTCATTTCTTGGTTTTTGGTGGTAGCCAAGGGGCTACTTCTTTTTCACAAATTGTTCCTGCTGCAATTGCTTTGCTGGATGAAAACATTCGTAAACGCTTGCGAATTGTTCAGCAAGTTCGCGGTGAAGCTTTCGAGCTGATAGAAATCTATCATAAGATGGGTGTGCAAGCAGAAGTTGCTCCTTTTTTTGATGATATGGCTGAACGTATGGCACGTGCTCATTTTATTTTGTCACGTGCTGGTGCCTCATCTGTTTGTGAGATAGCTGTGATTGGTCGTCCCGCTTTGCTTATTCCATATCCCTATGCTCTTGATCACGATCAGGCAGCAAATGCGGCACTGCTCGCTGCTGCGGGAGGCGCGCAAATTATAGCAGAAAAAGATTTGAATGCACAAAGGCTTGCTTCTCTCTTAACAAAAGCCTGTGGTGATCCGCATCTGTTAGAAACACAAGCATTGGCTGCTAAAAAGGTTGGGCAACCTTATGCAACTAGTCGTCTTGCTGATATGGCTGAAGCGTTGGTTATGGGGCGATCACTGTCTGATATAAAAAAGGAGTTTTTTGATGAAGATGCCCCTTAATATAGGCCTTATCCATTTTGTTGGAATCGGTGGGATTGGCATGAGTGGAATTGCGGAGGTTTTTCATAATCTTGGCTATAAAGTTCAAGGATCTGATCAAGTTGAGAGTGCGAATGTTGAACGTTTACGGGAAAAAGGAATTGATGTTCATATAGGTCATTATGCTGAAAATTTAGGTGACGCAAAGGTTGTTGTTATCTCTACTGCTATAAAAAAAACAAATTCTGAATATATTGCTGCGAAAAAGAGGCATTTACCAATTGTAAGACGTGCCGAAATGCTTGCGGAGCTGATGCGTTTTCGTCGGGCAATTGCTGTTGGTGGTACGCATGGTAAAACAACGACTACATCAATGGTTGCAGCGCTTCTTGATGCTGGTTGTTTTGATCCAATGGTGATTAATGGTGGTATTATCAATGCTTATGGTACGAATGCTCGTATGGGGGATGGTGACTGGATGGTTGTTGAAGCCGATGAAAGTGATGGTACTTTTTTGAAGTTGCCTGCTGATATCGCTGTTGTTACCAATATCGACCGTGAGCATTTAGATCATTACGGAAGTTTTGGTGCTGTGCGTGAGGCTTTTCGGCAGTTTGTAGAGAATGTTCCTTTTTATGGTTTTGCTGTGTTGTGTCTTGATCATCCAGAAGTTCAGTCGTTGGCTAGTCGTATTGATGATCGTTGGGTGATCACTTATGGTGCCAATCCGCAAGCAGATGTTCGTTTTCATAATCTTTCTATGGATGGTCAAAAGGCGCATTTTGATGTCTTTATTCGCTCGCGGAAAACAGGTAAAGAGACTCAGTTGAAAAATTTGGTTTTGCCAATGTCTGGACAGCACAATGTTTCTAATGCGACAGCAGCAATTGCCATTGCTCATGAACTGGGGATTTCAAATGAAGCCATAAAAAATGGCTTAGCAGAATTTGGTGGAGTAAAGCGGCGTTTTACGCAAACAGGAAGTTGGCGCGGCATTGAAATATTCGATGATTATGGGCATCATCCCGTTGAAATAAAGGCTGTTTTATGTGCAGCGCGTGAGAGTGCAAAAGGGCGTGTGATTGCGATTGCTCAGCCACATCGTTATTCACGTTTGTATAATTTATTTGATGATTTTGCTGCTTGTTTTAATGATGCCGATACGGTGTTGATTGCACCCGTTTATGCGGCTGGTGAAGAGCCAGTTGCTGGTTTTGGCGCTAGAGAATTGGTAGAACATATTCAAATGGCTGGTCATCGTGATGTGCGTCTGATTCATTGTTTGGAAGATGTTGTTGCAATTGTCTCTACTTTTGCAAAATCGGGGGATTATGTTGTTTTTCTTGGTGCTGGCAATATCACACAGTGGGCTTGTGCTTTGCCTCACCATTTGATGGTGCTTGATAACAATGATGAATTTTCAGCTAATTGATGGTGAAGCGCTGTTGGCACGTTTGCAACCAGTGTTAACCAGAATAAAAGGTAAACTTACGCCCAATGTTAGTATGCGTAAGGTGACGTGGTTTCGTACTGGTGGATTGGCAGAGCTTTTGTATCAACCTGCTGATGAAGCAGATTTAGCTCTTTTTCTTCAAAATTTACCTGAATCTGTTCCTGTAACAATTGTAGGGATCGGCTCTAATCTTTTGGTGCGTGATGGAGGAATTCCTGGTGTTGTTATTCGTCTTTCGGCTAAAAGTTTTGGGAAAATACAGCAAGTTTCTCCAAAGCGTTTTTGGGTTAGTGCTGCTACGGCGGATAAACATTTAGCAGCGGCAGCTTTAGAGGCCGAAATTGCAGGTTTTCATTTCTATCATGGTATTCCTGGGGGTCTTGGGGGGGCGCTCAAAATGAATGCAGGGGCTAATGGACTTGAGACAGCTGCACGTGTTGTTGAGGTTTATGCACTTGATCGTAAAGGACAGCGTCATATCTTGAGTTTGGCAGATATGCATTATTCTTATCGTCATTGTGGTATTCCTGAAGGTTTTATTTTTACTGCTGCTTTGTTGGAAGGACAATCAGGAAATAGAGACGATATTCGTGCTGCCATGGATGAAGTTGCTCTTCATCGGGAAACAGTACAGCCTGTTCGCGAAAAGACAGGTGGGTCAACTTTCCGAAATCCTGAAAGTACATCTGCGTGGCGTGTTATTGATGAAGCTGGATGCCGTGGTTTGCGGATTGGTGGAGCTCAAATGAGTGAAATGCATTGTAATTTTATGATCAATACAGGGCAAGCAACAGGCTATGATCTTGAAGCTTTGGGAGAAACAGTGCGTGCTCGCGTTTTTTCTCACTCAGCTCATCTCTTACAGTGGGAAATCCAGCGTATCGGTCAATTTGAACAAGGTCGTATTGTTCCCTCTTTTGACCCCGTTTCATAAATTGATTCAGTGTGAAAAAAAATTGTAGTAAAAAATTGAGTCATTTCAAAGAGATAATGAAAAAAATCCATTAAGAATCAATAAATTAACAAAGAAACTCTTGCGTCATGCGCCTGAGTCTGATTCATTATGCAAAATGCTAGGCTATTGATTCGCAAGGATAAATCCTAGTTTTTTCTGTATATAGTGTTAGTGATTTTTGTGTTGTCTATATATAGTATACAAAAGAGGGTAAGTTGTTATGAAAGATGAGCATATAGCTGTATTAATGGGGGGCTTTTCCTCTGAACGGTCTGTAAGTTTGTCTTCAGGAACTGCTTGTGCTGATGTTCTTGAAGCGCAGGGGTATCGTGTGAGCCGCGTAGATGTGGATGGTCATATTGCTTCTGTTCTTGAACAATTGCAGCCTGATATTGCTTTCAATGCATTACATGGGCCATTTGGTGAAGATGGTCGTATTCAGGGTATTCTTGAATATTTGAAAATTCCCTATACCCATTCTGGAGTGATGGCGTCAGCATTAGCAATGGATAAGGGGCGTGCAAAAATTGTTGTGGCAAGTGTTGGGGTTTCTGTTGCTCCTTCTTGTGTCATGAGTCGCTTTGCTTTTGGGCGAGCACATCCTATGGAGCCACCTTATGTGATTAAGCCTGTGTGCGAAGGGTCGAGTTTTGGTGTTGTGATTGTAAAAGAAAATGAATCCGTGCCGCCGCATAGTGTTGTGGGGGCTGATTGGGTTTATGCAGACGAAGTGATTGTTGAAAAATATATTCCTGGTCGTGAGCTTACTTGTGCTGTTTTAGGGAATGAGGTCTTGGATGTCTGTGAAATTCTTCCTGATCAGAGTTTTCAGTTCTATGATTATGACTCGAAATATAAATCTGGTGGTTCTTTTCATATTTGTCCTGCACAACTTTCATCAAATATTTACCAAAATGTGCAAAGAATGTCTTTAGCAGCACATCAGGCGATAGGTTGTCGAGGTGTTAGCCGTTCTGATTTCCGTTTTGATGAGGAAACGGGAGAATTGGTTTGGCTTGAAATTAACACGCAGCCCGGTATGACACCGACTTCTCTTTTGCCTGATATTGCAAAGGTAAGTGGTCGTACTTACTGCGATATTGTTCAGTGGATGGTGGAGGACGCGTCGTGTATGCGTTGAATGTTGATAAAACAAATGTTCCGATGGTACTGTCAGTGCCGGTTTTGCCACGTCTTTATCGTCGTTTTCTCCGGTTTATGTTTGAGTTCGTCTTTATTAACATTCATGTTCCGCGTCATTTCGGTTCTTTTGCAGTTTTGTTTTTTTTCTTCATTACGTTGCTTTATGGGGTTGTATCGAGTGGTCGTATGGAGCCCATTATGCGGAACGCAATGGCAAATGCGGGTTTTGTGGTCACTAATGTCGATATAAGTGGTGATAAACGCTTGGTAAAACAGGAAGTTTTGAAGCTTTTAGGGCTTGATAGTGCTCCATCCATATTCACTTTTGATGTTGATAGGGCGCGTTCTCTTTTAGAACAGCAGGCTTGGGTTCAGTCGGCTAGTGTGCAGAAGGTTTATCCCAATCTTGTGCGTATTTCAGTTGTGGAACGTAAACCATATGCAATTTGGCAACATGATGGCATGATGGATATTGTTGATAATGTGGGTCGAGTCATTGTGCCCTTCCAAGGAAGTGGTGTTCAGGATTTGCCTCTCGTGGTTGGGCAGGGTGCGCAAAATGCTGCCGAAAGATTTATTCAAGCACTTTCGGTTTATCCGCAATTGTCTAGTCGTGTTCGCGCTTATGTGCGTGTAGGTGATCGGCGTTGGGATCTTATCTTGGATAATGGGATACGCGTTATGTTGCCTGAAAATGCTCCACTTGAAAGACTTGCTTCTCTTATTGAGTCAGGTAAAGCGCAAGATCTTTTTTCTCGCGATGTTCTGCATATTGATTTACGTCTTTCTGATCGCATTACAGTTTCTTTGTCGGATGAGGCATTGGAACGTCATCATGCTGCTGTGGCAGACGAAGAACGCGTTTTGCAAGCGAGAAAGGCAGGAGTCCTATGATGTTGTTAGGGTCACATCATATGGGGGGGCGCAAAACACGCTTTTTGACAGTTCTTGATGTCGGATCAAGTAAGATTGTATGCCTTATCGCTTGTTTACGTCCTTTAAAGCATGCACACTATTTACACGGTCGTACGCACTCTATGGAAATTCTAGGCTTTGGAGTGCAACGCTCACGCGGTATCAAATCTGGTATTGTGATGGATATGTTTGCGGCAGAACAATCCATACGGTTAGCTGTTGATGCGGCAGAAAAAATGGCTGGTTTGGTGGTTGATTCAGTGATTGTAAACTTTTCTTCAAGCCGATTACAAAGCGCTCTTATCAATGGCATGGTACGTTTAAGTGGTCGTGAAATCACTAAGCGTGATGTGCGCGTGGCATTTGCTGATGTTTCGCGCAAAGCTTTTGATGCTGAGCGCCATGTTGTGCATTCCGTTCCTGTCTCTTATGTGTTGGATGGAGATAAAGGAATTTCTGACCCTGTCGGAATGACGGGCGAATTATTCGGTGTGGATGTGCATGTTGTAACAGCGGAAACGGCATCTTTGCGTAATTTAGAAGCTTGTATTAATCGTGCACATTTGAGTGTTGAAGCAATGGTTGCAACTCCCTTTGCAAGTGGTCTTGCTGTTTTAATGAACGATGAAGCGCATTTAGGAGCAGCGTGCATTGATTTTGGTGGTGGAACAACAACGTTTTCAGTGTTTTCTGAGGGAAAGTTTGTTCATGCAGATGCACTTGCAGTTGGTGGACAGCATGTGACTCTTGATGTTGCGCGTGGATTCTCTATGTCTATTGAAGAAGCAGAACGTTTAAAGGTTGTCTCTGGTTCGGCACTTCTGACAAGTGCTGATGAACGACAGATGATTAATGTAGCTGAGATTGGTAACGAGAATCGTGAAATCCAATATCCACGTGCTGTTCTTGGTCGTATCATTCGTGCACGTGTTGAAGAAATCTTAGAGATGGTGCGTGATTGTTTGAACCGTTCTGGTTTTGGTCACATTGTTGGTAAGCGTGTTATTTTAACTGGGGGAGCAAGCCAATTAACGGGACTGCCAGAGATGGCACGTACTATATTGGGAAGAAATGTTCGTATCGGGCGGCCTTTAGGTATTTCGAGGCTTCCTTCTCTTGCAAAAGGGGCGGCATTTACATCTGCTGTTGGATTGTTGATTTATCCGCAATTGGTGGGGTTTGAAGAAAAAACAGTACAGGCTGCAGTGAAACATTTATCGACGGGTACGCGTGGGTATTTTCAGCGTGTTGGTCAATGGTTGCGTGAGAGTTTTTAAGTAAGAGTCTATTGAGGTAAAGTTAATTTTCATCGCTTTGGCTTGCGATGTCTTAGGAGAAGGAAAAGAAAATGACGATTAATCTGCATCGGCCAGATATCGCGGAATTGAAGCCACGCATTACCGTTTTTGGTGTTGGAGGTGGTGGCGGGAATGCCGTGAATAATATGATTAATGCTGGTCTTCAGGGAGTTGATTTTGTTGTTGCGAATACGGATGCACAGGCTTTGGCTATGTCAAAGGCTGAACGTGTCATTCAGCTTGGTGCTGCAGTTACAGAAGGATTAGGTGCTGGTGCTTTACCGGAAGTTGGACAAGCGGCTGCTGATGAATGTATTGATGAAATTATTGATCATCTCGCGGATTCCCATATGGTTTTCATTACTGCTGGTATGGGGGGAGGTACCGGAACGGGGGCGGCGCCTGTGGTGGCGCGGGCAGCGCGTGAAAAGGGTATTTTGACCGTTGGTGTTGTGACAAAACCATTTCAGTTTGAAGGTGCACGCCGTATGAAAACAGCGGAGGCTGGCATTGAAGAATTGCAAAAGTCTGTTGATACACTGATCGTTATTCCCAATCAAAACCTGTTCCGTATTGCGGATGAAAAAACAACATTTGCTGATGCTTTTGCTATGGCTGATCAAGTGCTTTATTCTGGTGTTGCTTCCATAACAGATTTAATGATTAAAGAGGGACTCATTAATCTTGATTTTGCGGATGTTCGTTCTGTTATGCATGAAATGGGGCGTGCTATGATGGGAACTGGTGAGGCGTCTGGTGAAGGGCGGGCTCTGCAAGCTGCTGAAGCTGCTATTGCGAACCCACTGTTGGATGATACTTCTATGCGTGGTGCTCGTGGCTTACTCATTTCTATTACTGGTGGTCGTGATATGACTCTCTTTGAAGTAGATGAAGCAGCTAATCGTATTCGCGAAGAAGTGGATGCTGATGCAAATGTTATTTTTGGTGCCATTGATGATGAGTCACTAGAGGGGGTTATTCGTGTGTCTGTGGTTGCAACGGGTATTGATCGTGAGGTTAGTGATGTGGTCCAGTCCTCTCATCCTCAACTGCAGAGACCTGCATCTTCAATTCGTAAGAGCGACTCTGGAATGTCGCAGTCTTCTTTTCCTATCCAGTCGCCTCCTTTGCGTTCTGAGTCAATGGTAGAAGTGATAGAAGCACTTGAAATAGAAAAGGGTAAATCTGTTGGAGAACAGTTCCGACCTAAAAGTCAAATTTTTGCACAGTCTGCAGAGAGTGTTGCTGCACGAAGTGCGAATGCTACGCCTTATGGATCTAGTACTGTGCATGGGCAGATGTCAAATGCGCCACGTATGCAAATTAACCGTGGCTCTCAGCACTCTATGGCTGCACCAGTCAGTATGGAAGCGACGGCGCATGTTCTTGATGAGATGACAGGGGTTGTGAAGCAGAAGGAGATGCAAGTACAACAAAAGCAAATGCAACAGATGCAGGCGCGTTCAGCACCGATGCGTATGCCTGAGTTAAAAGATTTTCCCACGGTTGCTCATGCTCAAAGTGAGAGACCATCTGTTGCCGACCAAGGACCACGCAATCTTTGGCAGCGTTTGAAACAGAGCTTGACACATCGTGAGGAAACTGAGCCGGAAGCGCGTCTAGAGCCCGCTGTGAAATCATCTCAGCAGCAAGAAGGGCATGTTTATAATAAAAATTCTCAGGCGCTTTCTCAGGATGCTTCTGTTTATGTTCCACGTCGTTCTGGTGAGTTGCATCCCCATATACCCCAAGATCAGCGTACTTTTATGAGTGAAGAAGATCAGTTGGAAATACCAGCGTTTTTACGGCGCCAAGCAAATTAATGAGCAAAAAGATGAGAGATGGCACCTATCTTTATGATGCGTAAAAGCTTTGTATAGTGAGATATACCGCACTTTGGAAAAGGTATTCTGTTTTTTATAAACCCGCTTATAATAAGCGGGTTTATTGTTTGCTATGCATATGGCTTTTATGGTTTTATAAACATTTTTAAAGGGCGTAAAAATTACCCAATGAAGTAATAAGATGAAGTTGCTACAAAAATATCAGTCTACTCTTAAAAAAACAGTGACATTTAAAGGTTATGGGGTTCACAGTGGGTGTTTGTCTGTGGTGAAGGTTTGTCCAGCTGATATTGGCTGTGGTATTGTTTTTAAGCGTTGTGGGGTGGATGGAACAGAGCAAATATTTCAAGCACATGCATCGCAAATAGGAGCGACTGAATTATCAACAGTACTTGGACAGGGAGAGTCCAGAATTGAAACGATTGAGCATTTAATGGCTGCGATCGCTGCTTATAATTTGGATAATCTTGTTATTGAAGTTTCGAGTAATGAGATACCAATTTTGGATGGTTCGTCATGGCAATATTGTCGAGGGTTTGAAGACGTTGGCATTGTGCAGCAGGATGCGTTGCGTTGCTATTTTCTTATAAGAAAGCCACTGCGAGTTGATGTAGATGGTGGAATTGCTGAGTTTTTGCCATTTGATGGACGTCGTTTTGATGTAACGCTCTCTTTTTCTTCTCCTGCTATCGGTAAACAACATTTAAGTTTTGATTTTACTACACAAGGGTTTAGAGATGATTTGTCACGTGCACGCACTTTTGGTTTTATCAAAGACGCGAAAAAATTATGGGCTTCTGGAAAAGGTTTAGGGGCTTCTTTGGAAAATTCCCTCATTATCGGTCTTGATGACGAAATCATCAATCCAAATGGTCTCTATTGGAAAGATGAATGTGTTCGGCACAAAATGCTTGATGCAATTGGTGATACTGCTTTGCTTGGAGCTCCTTTTATTGGATTATTTCGTTCTTATTGTAGCGGGCATAGAATTAATGCGCAATTGGTGAAAACTATTTTGGCAGACGAATCATATTATGAAAAAATTCATTTATAGGGAAAGTAAAAGAACAATTGAAAAAATTCTCTTGCGGTCTGTTTGATTTTTAAGGGGATGATTGACCTAAACCACTAAATTGGTTAGTGGATTTTAAAGTGATATGGTATAAAAAATTTTAATAAATAATTTTTGCTACAAGGTGACACTCTCTGGAGGCCGGAAGAACTATGACAAAATCTCATCTCTGTATTGGAAATATAGCATATAGGAAGTCTAGCGTTGTACGCAAGGTATTCGGAGTGATGCTTTTGGGAAGCACCTGCTTGCTAGGAGGGTGCTTATTTAAAGAAAAGAATACCCTAGATCCATCTGCATATGTTTTAAAAATGGATCCACCAGATGTTTTATATAACCAAGCACTTGCTAACCTTGATAGTGGGCGACTTGGGGAGGCAGCGAAAAAGTTTCTTACAATTGAAAAGCAGTATGCTTATACCGATTGGGGGCGTAAATCTCTCGTGATGGGTGCTTTTACAAATTACCGACTTGGCAAATATGATGAAGCAATTAGCATGGCACAGCGCTACATTACTCTTTATCCAGGGTCAGATGACTCGGCTTATGCTTATTATATTATTGGTCTTTCTTCTTTCCGTCGAATTCCTGATGTTACACGTGATCAACGCGATACGAAACGTGCTATTGCTGCTATGCAGCTTCTCGTGGAGCGTTATCCGAACTCTGAGTATGTCAAGGATGCTCAAGCTAAAATACGCTTTGGGCGGGAGCAGTTGGCTGGTAAAGAGATGCAGGTTGGGCGCTATTATGAAGAAGGTCGACGCTATCTTGCTGCAAGTAGAAGATTTCGTACAGTAGTTGAAGAGTACTCCGATACTAATCAAATTGAAGAAGCGCTTTTCCGCTTGACGGAAGTTAATCTCGCTCTTGGGTTAACTGCGGAAGCACAGACAGCAGCAGCTATTTTAGGACGTAATTATCCCAAAAGTGAGTGGTATAAATTTTCTTACAATTTACTGCGAAAGAATAGTATAGCGCCACAGGAGCATAAATCTTCTTGGATCTCACATGCTTTGAGTGGTAATAAGAATAAGGTACGTTGATTTTCTATGCTGGTACAGCTTTCGATTCATAATATTGTTTTGATCGAAACGCTTGATATTCATTTTACAGCGGGTTTATCAGTTTTGACTGGAGAAACGGGCGCTGGAAAGTCTATTTTACTTGATGCTTTGTCATTGGCTCTTGGTGGACGTGGTGATGCTTCGCTTGTGCGCCATGGTGCTAGCCACGGGCAGGTGACAGCTGTCTTTGATGTACCTATTTCACATCCTGTGCGCCAACTTATCCGTGAAAATGGTTTTGATGATGAAGGCGATATTATTTTACGGCGTGTGCAGTCAAGTGATGGCCGTAGTCGCGTTTTTATCAATGATCAGGTAGCTAGTGTTGCCTTGATGCGCAATGTTGGACGTCTGTTGGTTGAAATTCATGGGCAGCATGATGATCGTGCGCTTGTGGATGTTGCGACACATCGTCAATTGTTAGATGCTTTCGGTAGGCTTGAGAATGAAACGGAGAATTTGCGTCGTTGTTATCGGATATGGCGTGAATTTGAGGAGCGCTTGCAACAACAGCGGACTAAAGTAGAAGATGCGGTACGTGAGGCGGATTATCTTCGTGCGTGTGTGGAAGAGCTTGAAAAGCTTGATTTTCAAGTTGGCGAAGAAGAAGCTCTCTCTCTTCGTCGTGCGGATATGCTTAAATTAGAAAAAATAGCAACGGATATTAAGGAGGCGGATGATCTTTTAAGTGGTCCGAAGTCACCAATTCCTGTTCTTTCCAATTTGGTGAGGCGTTTGGAACGGAAAATTCCTGAGGCGCAAGAACTGATTGCACCTGTTGTGAAATCTGTTGATGATGCATTGCATGCACTTGCAACAGCACAAGAAGGTATTGAAACGGCAATGCGGGCATTGGATTTTGAACCTAGTGAATTGGAACGGATAGAAGAGCGTCTTTTTGCTCTTCGTGGTTTTGCGCGTAAATACCAAGTTTCTTCGGATGAATTGGCTCAGCTGCGTGATAAGATGGATGCTGAACTCGCCGCTTTCGAGGACGCTCAGGCTCTATTGATGCGTTTAGAAAATGAGGCAGGACAAGCACAAAAAGATTATGATACATTGGCGCAAGCGTTGTCAATAAAGCGTCGAGAAGCAGCAAAGCATTTGTCTGAAAGCGTTATGGCTGAGCTGCCAGCATTGAAATTGGAAAAAGCAGAATTTATCGTTGAAATGCAGAGTGATGCTGAAAAGCGTACTGCAGAGGGGATAGATCGTATTGAGTATTGGGTTCGGACAAACCCTGGAACACGCGCCGGACCAATGCTTAGTGTCGCCTCTGGTGGTGAACTGTCTCGTTTTTTATTGGCATTAAAGGTTGTTTTGTCCGATCGTGGTTCAGCTCCCACATTGATTTTTGATGAGATTGATACGGGGGTTGGGGGGGCTGTTGCAGCTGCCATTGGACAACGGTTACAGCGTTTATCAGAAAGTGTTCAGGTTTTTGCTATTACGCATGCGCCTCAGGTCGCCTCGAAAGCGCATAGTCATTTTCTTATTTCAAAAATGGAAAGTGCTGATAAAGGTTGCTTTGTTACGGGTATTCATAAAATGGAGGAGCATGAGCGCGCAGAAGAAATTGCTCGCATGTTGGCAGGAGAACAAATTACAAAAGAGGCACGTGCAGCTGCTCAAAAGCTTCTCGCATAGATATCACTGGTAAGAGCACTTTTATAAGCGCTTATCAATGATATTTACTGGTAGACAGCTGTTTTCATTTGGGTTTCTATTTGTAATAAGGAGCTGAAATTCTTATAGCTGTGGCCCATAATTTGGAATAGATTTTATGCACAAGGATGCAATTAAAAACCTCACTGCTCTTGAAGCAGAAAGTGAATTAGAGTGGTTGGCAAAAGAGATTGCACGTCATGATGTGCTTTATAATAATAACGACCAACCTGAAATTTCTGATGCGGAATATGATGCTCTTCGCCGCCGTAATGCAGAAATTGAATCTCTCTTTCCAGAGCTCATTCGTGCTGATTCTCCTTCATATAAAGTTGGTGCACCGGTTTCTGAAAAGTTTGAAAAATCTGTTCATGCACAGGCGATGCTTTCTCTTGACAATGCATTTAGTGCTGAAGATGTCAGTGAGTTTGTTGAGCGCGTTCGTCGTTTTTTACGATTTCCAGAAACACAGATATTAGAAATAACAGCTGAGCCAAAGATTGATGGTTTGTCTTTATCATTGCGCTATGAGAAAGGGAGGCTTGTGCGTGCTGCAACCCGCGGTGATGGGTATGTCGGTGAAAATGTTACTGCGAATGCGCGGACAATTTCTGATATTCCAAAAGTCTTGCGAGGTAGTTTTCCTGATATTCTTGAGGTTCGCGGTGAAGTTTATATGGGGAGGGAGGATTTCCAAGCACTTAATATGAATCAACAGAGAGAGAGAAAATTAGCTTTTGCTAATCCTAGGAATGCCGCAGCTGGTTCTTTACGTCAGCTCGATTCACGTGTAACCGCAAGTAGAAAGCTTAAATTTTTTGCTTATGCTTGGGGTGAAGTGAGTGAAATGCCTGCAGAAAGCCAAATAGGGATGATGAAAAAGCTAAAAGAATATGGCTTTATTATCAATCCATTAACGAAAGTTTTTAAGACAGTAGGAGAGATTATTTCCTATTATCATGACATCGAAGAATGCCGTTATTCCTTAAGTTATGATATTGATGGAATTGTCTATAAGGTTAATGATTTGATGCTACAAATGCGTTTGGGATTTGTCTCTCGTTCGCCACGTTGGGCAATTGCGCATAAATTTCCAGCAGAAAAAGCTATGGCGCTTTTGGAAGGCATTGATATTCAGGTGGGGCGAACTGGAGCATTAACTCCTGTTGCACGTCTTGCGCCTATTACTGTTGGTGGTGTGGTGGTTACCAATGCAAGTCTGCATAATGAAGATTATATTAAGGGAATTGGTCATAAGGGAGAGCCCATTCGTGAAGGGCGTGATATCCGTGTAGGCGATACAGTGATTGTACAACGTGCTGGTGATGTGATTCCTCAAATTGTTGATATTGTTGCTGCAAAACGTCCAAAAGACGCTTCTGCTTTTGTTTTTCCTCATCTGTGTCCAGCGTGTGGGAGTCATGCTGTTCGTGAAGTGGGGGAAGCTGTGCGTCGATGCACAGGTGGGCTTATTTGTCCTGCACAAGCGATTGAGCGTATTCGTCATTTTGTTTCACGTAATGCCTTTGATATTGAGGGACTTGGAAAAAAACAGGTGGAGTTCTTTTTTCATGTTCAAGATGACACCTTGTGTATTCATACACCAGCCGATATTTTCACTTTACAACGGCGCCAAGAAAAATCTCTGGTACGTTTGGAAAATATGGAAGGTTTTGGTACTGTTTCGGTTCGTAAACTTTATGATGCTATTAATGCACGCAGAGAAATTCCTTTAAGCCGTTTTTTGTTTGCATTAGGAATTCGCCATGTTGGAGAGGTTAATGCACGACGTCTCGCACGCGCTTATCAAAATTATGTTTCTTTCGAAACTGCGGCAATGGCAGCTATTATGCCATGCGATGAGGTTGATACAGAAGGCAATGAGGCTTGGATAGAGCTTACCAATATCGAAGGTGTTGGACCACAGGTAGGGAGCGCAATTATTGATTTTTATCAAGAAGCCCATAACCGTGAGGTTTTGTCTGTCTTACTTCAGGAAGTAACGCCTCTTGATGAAGAACTTGTGATGACAGATGCTTCACCAGTAGCAGGAAAGGTCATTGTTTTTACAGGAACTTTGGCACGGATGTCACGCGATGAAGCAAAAGCCTTAGCTGAACGATTAGGTGCAAAGACTTCAGGGTCTCTTTCTAAAAAAACGGATCTTCTCGTTGCTGGAGTTGGAGCAGGATCAAAGTTAGCTAAAGCACAAGAATTAGGTGTTGAGGTTATAGATGAAGAGTCTTGGTTGCAGTTGATTGCGGGACATTATGTTTAAAGGTAGATCTTCTTCAAGAACAATAATTCACTCGTATTTGTCATGCTTCTTCGAGTGTGATTTACTGACATTAAAAGTCAACATGTGACTCTTAAGGAATCTTATAATTATTTTTAATGTTGTAAAACATCGTTCTTCAAAACGGTGATGTAATGAAAGTTTCCATATAAAGAAATAAGGGGTATAATCATGTGTAGATGGTGGAGGATGTAGCCAAGATAAGCATTACCAAGTGCAAGTGCATTCCACTCTAATTCCGCCGAGGTTAGTGTTTGTCATACCAGCAAAAAACTTGAAGCATCTTGTAGAAATATTTTTTGTATTTCCTGACGTAAATACACATTTTTTCCTAAAAAAAGAAGCTACAGTGTTTTTTCGAAAGAGTAAAAGTTATACGCTGCTTCATTTAAAGCGGCATTGTTGCTTCTTTTGCCCACTTTTTATCTTCTTCGTTCAAGTAAGGTGCATTAACCTGATAAACATGCGCATGATAATCATTGAGCCATTGACGTTCCTGTTGTGTTAAAAACTCTGAGAGGATTAATTTTCGGTCAATGGGACAATTTGTGAGTGTTTCGAATGAGAGCATTTCTCTATCTCCACCGTTAACTTTTTGCGCTGGTTTTACAATCATCAAATTTTCAATACGAATCCCAAAAGCACCTTCGCGATAATATCCAGGTTCATTAGAAATAATCATTCCTGGAATGAGTTCTTGGCACCCATTGCGTGAAAGATTTTGTGGACCTTCATGAACAGAGAGATAAGATCCAACTCCATGACCAGTGCCATGGGCATAGTCAAAACCAGCTTTCCACAATGCTATACGTGCTAGGATATCAATGTCTTGTCCACGTGTGCCTTTTGGAAAGCGTGCGGTTGAAAGAGCAATCATGCCTTTGAGAACAAGAGTAAAACAGCGTTTTTCTTCCTCTCCAATATTTCCAATTGCTACTGTACGCGTGATATCCGTGGTGCCATCACGATATTGTCCACCTGAATCAACAAGATAAAGTTCACCAGCTTTCAGTAATTTATTTGTTTTAGTTGTGACACGATAATGAACAATAGCACCATTTGCGCCTGCTGCTGAGATCGTATCAAAAGACAGATCTTCAAGCTTTTCTCCCATTTCTTCTGCTGCTATTATGCGAAATTCTTCTAATTTTTGAGCAGCAGAAATTTCACTTATTGTGCCTGGTGCTTGTTTATCTAACCAAGAAAAAAAGCGAGTAAGGGCTACACCATCGCGCAAGTGTGCTTTGCGTGCACCATCTTGTTCGGTGCTATTTTTAATGGCACGTGGCAGGGTAGCCGGATCGGTAAGTGTAATGAAAGAGCACCCTTCTTCTGCAATAACAGTACGAAATTTTTCGCATGTTAGCCGTGGATCTAAGGCAAAAACTGTTCCTTTTTGAACATAATCTTTGATCTTTGGAATAAGTTGCTCTGGTTCATACAGTTTTGCATAATGTTCTAGATATTGTTTTCCTTCTCCACTAAGCTTTTTGCTATCAATGAATAAGGCTGGCGTTTCTTTGATTGAAATGACAGCAAAACAAAGGGCAAAAGGTGTGTTGGAAACATCATTGCCACGTATATTGAATATCCACGCAATAGAGGAGGGGTCTGTAAAAATAAAGGCATCTGCATTGGCTTTTTGTATATCTTTGCAAATCAATGTTAATTTTTCATCTGAACTGCATCCTGCATATTTGAGAGGATGAACCGATAGGGTAGATTGCGGTGATTGTGGTTGATCATGCCAGATAAGATCAATAGGATTGGAGTGAATTGCTACAAGTTTTCCACCGACTTTAATTTCTAATGCGTCTCTCAATGTATCGGTGGCAGCAATGGTGTGAAGCCATGGATCAAAGCCAATAGAGAGTTTTTGCCCATTTGTTTCAAGCCATTGTGAGGGGGGACAGGCTATTAGATCTTCATAATCAAAAATATGAGGATCAGTTTGTTGGCGAACTTGGAGTTTATACCGTCCGTCTGTGAATATAATGGCTTTGTTTTTTAAGATGAGAGCAATACCAGCTGAGCCAGTAAAGCCGGTTAACCAACTAAGACGTTGAGCATGTGGAGGGACATATTCTCCTTGATGTTCATCTGCACGTGGAACCAGAAAACCATTTAGCTCAAGGCGGTCTAATTCTTTACGAAGAGAGGCAATGCGCTCGAGAGCATGCGTGGGATTTGTTGTTGCTTCGAAAGATTGATACATAACAACGTCCTTTTCTTTTTCTTTTATTTGAGATGTATCGTAACCCATCCTTGCCGATGGTATGTTTCAATGTGTTTCAAGCCTTGTTTTATATAAACTTTTAAAACATCGGCATGTTGCTCTTCAAGGATTCCAGAGAGTATCAGTGATCCGCCTTTTTGGAGTGCCTTTACTATTTCTTGTGCAAGTTCAATAAGAGGATTGGCAAGGATATTAGCAACAATGAGATCAAAGGGCGCACGTGAAGCAATTTCATCATGGGCAAAACCCGTTGCTGTGACAGCTGTGATATATTCCTTTACGCCATTGAGTTGGATATTGTGTTGTGTAACTTGAATAGCGATTGGATCAATATCGGATGCAAGTATCGCAATAGGTTTAAGCATTGCGATGCCAATAGCGAGCACCCCACTGCCGGTACCAAGATCAAGAGCATTTTTTGGATTTTCATTTTCTATCACTTTGGCAATCATTTCTAAACAACCAGCTGTTGTCCCATGATGTCCTGTACCAAAGGCTTGATTTGCTTCAATTTCAATAGGAAAAACATCAGGTGGAATGTCGCCTCTATTGTGGCTTCCATGAAGAAAAAAAGGACCAGCTTGCACCGGTTTTAGCCCTTCAAGGCTTTTCTTTACCCAATCAATATTAGGTAAAATTTCACTTTTAATTTTATCAGGATCCATAGAAAGGATGTGTGCAAAACGTTTCGAAGCATTCTCTTGGCTTTCTTGATCTACATAAATTGAAAGCTCATATATAGAATTCTTTTCATCTATCTCTGCCAGAGAAAGAGGATAGCCTTCTTCATCAAAGGCTGTTTCCATAAGTGTGTACAATTGTTCTGCTTCATTTTTGAAAGCAGTACAATACAAACGAATTTGCTGCGACATGCTGTTCTTTCTCTTAAATCAGCTTTAAATTTAATTTGAGACGAGTTTTTTAAGCCGTTCAATGGCGATATCATCTCTTAAATCATCGTTATCTTCTCTAATTTCATAAGGAATAACGCCAGCTAATTTTCCACCTTTTTTGAGTAAAAAAATTGCTGCTGTATGGTTATATGTATAGTTTCCATCTGTTCCAGGAACTTTTTCAGCAACGATGTTAAAAGAATCTACCATTTTATGAACTTTATCAGGGTCTCCACTGATACCAATGATTTTATCGTTAAAATTACTGAGATAATTATGGAGTACTTCTGGTGTGTCACGTTCGGGGTCAACAGTAACAAACCATATCCCTAATTTATCGGCATCTGGGCCAAGTGCTGCAAGCCACCGATCAAGATTGATCAGTGTGGTAGGGCAGCTTTCAGGACACATAGTAAAGCCAAAAAAAATGATTGAAGGCTTGCTTCGAATATCAGCTTCAGTAATAGTTTTTCCATTGGAATCAGTGAGTGTAAAATTATCACCTAAAGGCTTATTTTTTAATGCATCATAAATAAAAATGCCCGCAAGAAATATGATTGTCAGCCCCAAGATGCGTATTACATTTTTCATAGTTTGACTCTCTTAGATAGATGAGAAAATTGTAACATTGGCTGGTTAACTTTGCAATCTCTGTTTTATAATTGATTTTGTTTACTTGGTAGTTTGTTTATTTATGGAAAAACAATTGGTGGAAGATGAATGGATAGAGAGAAAGATCTTCGATTTCATGAAAGTGCGCCTCGTATCCATACGACAGCACGGCTGCATGGTTGTAAATTGGGACGCTATGTGGAAATCAATGAGCGGGTGGTTTTGCGTGATGTAACTGTTGGGGATTTCTCTTATTTTGAGCATAACAGTCAGGCTATTTACAGTGATATAGGGCGTTTTTGTTCTATTGCATCTCATGTCTGTGTGAATGCGCTAGAACATCCCATGGAACGCCTTTCAACGCATAAAATAACCTATCGCCCTAATGAATATTTTCGTTATATGGCATTAGATAGTGCTTTTCGCGAAAGGCGTTGCGCAAAACGTGTTATCATCGGGCATGATGTATGGATTGGACATGGTGCTGTTCTTATGCCTAGGGTGACAGTTGGGCATGGCGCTGTCATTGGTGCTAATGCTGTTATAACAAAAGATGTTTTGCCTTACGCGGTTGTTGCTGGTGTTCCTGCAAAGCCGTTGCGTATGCGTTTTTCCGATAATGTGATCCAGACACTTTTGGAGATGGCTTGGTGGAATTGGCCGCTTGATAAAATTTACAATGCATTGCCTGATATGCAAAGCTTATCAATCGAAGCTTTTATTCGCAAATGGAAGTAATATTCAAAATAAAATGAAAAAATATTTTTCGTTGAGAGAAGTGGTTCTATCAATTTCATGCTAAGCTTTACTTACAAAATTATCGAGCACGCGTTTTTCTCCAGCTTTCTCGAACACAATGGTTAATTTATGACCGTCTATTGCGGAAATATGGCCATAACCAAATTTTATATGAAAAATCCGATCATTGATTGAAAAATCTGAAGGAGGTTCAGAGACTGATTGGGCAATAACTTTTCCTTCAATATTTTTTTGCGTACGTTTCCATTCTGATTTAGGATAATCATTATAAAAGGGATTTTGATGTTTAAAGTGCGATCTCCCATAACCACCATAAGATGTTTCCATTTCTACTAATTCTACATGTTCTTCTGGTAATTCATTCAAAAAACGTGAGGGAAGTGTAGATTGCCAAAATCCATGAATTCTTCGATTAGATACAAACCATATATGCAGATGTTTTTTTGCTCTTGTTAGTCCTACGTAAGCTAATCTGCGTTCTTCTTCTAAACCGGAACGGCCTCCTTCATCCAAAGAACGCTGATGGGGGAAAAGCCCTTCTTCCCAGCCAGGAAGAAAAACTGTTTCAAATTCAAGCCCTTTGGCTGAATGAAGAGTCATGATGTTGACTGCATCGGTATTTTCATTGTTTTCAGCATCCATAACCAGTGCAACATGTTCTAAAAAGCTGTGAAGGCTTTCAAATTGTTCCATAGAGCGGATCATTTCTTTGAGATTTTCTAGTCGCGTTGGTGCTTCTGGAGAGCGATCTTCTAACCACATAGCTGTATAGCCTGAATCATCAAGAATTGTTTCGGCAAGCTCTTTATGCGGTGTATATTGCAGCATATTTTGCCAGCGGCGAAAATCTTCGACAATGCTCCGTAAAGCACTGCGTGCCTTGGGTTTTAGCTCATCCGTTTCAATTATTTCAGTAGCAGCTGCAAAGAGAGGAATAGAGCGTGCTCGTGCACTTTCATAGAGGGTGCGTAGGGTTGCATCTCCTAAGCCGCGTTTAGGGGTGTTGATAATACGTTCAAAGGCTAAATCATCCGCTGGTTGGACAACAACGCGTAAATAAGCCATGGCATCACGTATTTCCATTCGTTCATAAAAGCGTGGACCACCAATGACACGGTAATTAAGGCCAAGCGTCACAAAACGATCTTCAAATTCACGCATCTGGAATGATGCGCGCACCAATATTGCTATATGATTTAATGAATGACCGGCTTGTTGTGCTTGTTCAATTTCTTCTCCGATGGCGCGGGCTTCTTCTTGAGAATCCCATGCCGCATGAATTTTTACTTTTTCTTCTTCGATATTTATCTGATCAGAAAAAAGTGTTTTTCCAAGTCTTCCTTGATTATGAGAAATCAGATGAGAAGCGGTTTTGAGAATATGTGATGTTGAGCGATAATTGCGCTCTAAACGAATAATTTTTGCAGGAAGGAAATCTTTCTCAAAACGTAATATGTTATCGACTTTAGCGCCACGCCATCCGTAAATGGATTGATCATCATCGCCGACACAACAAAGGTTGACATGTTGTCCTTTTGGCTGTTGCGCCAAAAGGCGAAGCCAAAGATATTGTGCTGTATTTGTATCTTGATATTCATCGACAAGAATATAGCGGAATTGGGAATGATATTGGCGAAGAATATCTGGATTGTGTTGGAAGATAGAGATAGAATGAAGCAGAAGGTCTCCGAAATCACAGGCATTAAGGCTCTTTAATCTCTCTTGATAGCTGCGATAAAGTATGCGTCCCATGCCGTTGCCAAAGGAATGGGCATCACTTTCTGAAATACGGTCTGGTGAAAGCCCTTGATTTTTCCAAGAATCAATCATCATTGCAAAGGACCGTGCTGTCCAACGCTTATCGTCCAAGCCTTCAGCTTGAATAAGCTGTTTTAAAAGACGAAGTACATCATCGCTATCAAGAATTGTAAAATTGCTTTTTAAGCCAACAAGTTCTGCATGGCGGCGCAAAATCTTCGCGCCGGTGGAATGGAAGGTTCCAAGCCAAGGCATGCCTTCAACAATTTCACCAATAAGTTCGCCAATACGTGTTTTCATTTCACGTGCTGCTTTATTGGTGAATGTTACAGATAGTATTTGCCTAGGGGAAGCAAGCCCTGAGCGCAAAATATGAGAAATTCGGGTAGTGAGAACACGCGTTTTTCCAGTACCAGCTCCTGCAAGAACTAAAAGAGGCCCTTCTGTAGTCATGACGGCCTGTTGTTGTTCGGGATTGAGTTGTTCTAAATAGTCAGCATCACATTGTGCAGTATGAGCAATTAACCTAGGGTTATCTTCACGCTTTGGGGGCGGGGATTCATCTTCGAAAAATGGTATATCATCGGAAAAATTATTCATTGTACCTTTTGTGTAGTATTTTTTTTATCTGAACGCTAGATCTAAAAAAGCCATAATACCTTCAGTTGCATAGGAGACAGAGATCGTAAAAGATAAAATAAATTTAAAGGCGTTGGGTGAGAACGCTCTGGAGTACATAAACGCGTAACGCAGCCGAAAGATTTAGTTCCGGTGGTCTTTTACTGTCAATATCAGTGATAATAAAGGCTAAAGATTGTCCTTTTTTGCGTGCTAGAGCTTTGAGAATATCTATAAATGGTTGTTCTAAAGATACGCTTGTTGCATGTCCATCAATTCGAACAGATATTTTTCGTGAGATTACGGTTGACCAATCGATAGAAGCATCTATTTGCATTCACTTTTACTCTTCTTCATCGTTAAATAAACGATTTTGATCAAGAAATTTTTGAGTCTTTAGGGATTCTTTTTGTTCAAAAAGCTTTTCAGCTTTTGTCCGTCCAAAACGATAGCGATTCTCCTCTGCATGAACAGCTTGTTCTGCACGCTTTTTTTGTTTTCGAAATTGGCGAAGGTTAATCAGTTCAGCCATAAGTTAAATTATTTTTTCCGAAAAGAATCTAGGGAAACAACATCAGCACTTTGTTTGGCATCATTGTTTGAAGGCTCTTTATTTGTTTTGAGATTTTGGTCTTTATTTAATGTGGTTTCTTTCTGTTGTTTGTCCGATAGAATGACAGGTGTAGACGTGGTGTTTTCTGAGCTCTCATCTTCTTTAGAGTTAAGATTTGAAGGTAAGTCAAATGCTGCTTCAAATGCTGCAACAGGATCATAAAATACTTGGACGGAAGTAAAAGGAATCACCAATTTTTCGCTAATTTCCCTAAAAGAGAGCGTTACTTCAAAAGCAGTTTCTGACACACTCAAATCTCTAAACTGATGTTGTAATACGATTGTCATTTGCTCTGGATAACGGTTTTTAAGTCGAGTGGAAATTTTTACTCCCGGTGCATTTGTCAAAAAAGTAATAAAAAAATGGTGATTACCTGGAAGGCCTGCTTTAGAAACTTCCGATAAAACCTTACGGATAACTCCACGGAGTGCATCCTGAACGAGAATATCGTAACGGATTTGATCTTGAACCATAGAAGTTTATTCCTTTTATTTCACATAGTGGCTGAGTATAAATGATATCGTGCAATAAAACGTTTCTTTAAGGTAGCAATATTTTTTTTACAATGCACCTCATTAATTGAGAAAAACACGAAATTTTATGACAAATAGTGTCTGAAAGATCAATCAATAATACTTACGAAAGTGAAGGCTTCTGTTGCCAGGTGCCTCCGAACCCCGCTTAAACCTGCGACGGTTTAAGGCTTAGTTTGAAACATTCGCACTGCATTAAGCAGCGAGACGTGCTTCCGCATAGTTGTCATTTGCAACTACTCATTTAGTCCGATAACGGTGGTACTATGCCGAGTAAAAGAGCAATCTTTACGCCCTTGTCGATCCTATTTCGCCCCCACCAAAGTATAATTTTTTGCTTATTATATTTTGGTGGAGGCGCCGGGTACCGCCCCCGGGTCCAATGAGTTTATTTCATTGTCCATTTATTACCATAGCTGGCAAGCCAGCTTTTTAAATATAGATGAAAAACAGTCTTTGTAAAAGGGGGCTTGTTAATATTTTAAATCCTCTAGTTATTTATGAAACTATACAATGCGGTTGTAAAGTCCAGCCGTTAATTCTTGGAGAGGAGATATTGCAGAATGACAAATGATCTGGCAGATATTAAATTGTATGATCCAAATCCCGATGAGGCTGCAATAGAAAGGCTTCGTCATCGTTTAGCTTTGGTGATGAAAAAGCAAGATGCATCGCTTGTCGCTACATCAGATCCAAAAGAGTTAGAGCGCGTTGAAAAATGGGTTCAAGATGTTTTAGGAGCTGATGAGAAGAGTTCTAAAACAGTTGTTGCAAAAGTTGCAGAGATGATGTCGGGAGATCGTAGAAAAAGTCGTATGACTTTTTATTACTTGGTCGCTAAACAATTAAACGCTCTTCATAAAATTTAAATAATTTTAAAACTAAATTTTGCTCAATAACAAAAAAGCCCAAAGAATTTTGGGCTTTTTTGTTTAGTATAGAAGATTTAAACGGTTTCGTTTTCTTGAAGATATCCTCCTTTACTCATATCCGGTACAAAGAGAAGTGCAATGAATGCAATAATCATTACACCGGTTACGTAAAAATAAAAGAGTGATTCATGTCCCATATTTTTTAATCCAAGTGCTACATATTCAGCAGAGCCGCCAAATAATGCATTGCCAATGGCGTGAGAAAGACCAACCCCTATTGCCCGTACTGAAGAGGGAAACATTGCTGATTTCACAACACCAGAGATGGATGTATACATACTCATAATACAGAGCATTCCAATAATGGCTGATAAGGCAACCCATGTACTATGGGTGTTGCCGATTATGCTAAGCCCAGGAAACGTGGAGATTGCAGAGAGTATACTCCAGATGATGAGTAAAGTTTTCGTTCCGATTTTATCGGCTAGAATACCCGCTATGGGTTGGAATAGTATGAAAATAAAGAGTGCGGCAGTCATTATCATTGTCGCAGTCTGTTTATCGAAGCCGCTCGTTGTGATCAGATATTTCTGCATATAGGTTGTACAGGTGTAAAATGTGAGAGAGCCTCCAGATGCAAAGAGAGCAATCACAAAAAAGGCTTTGCTGTGTTTGGTAAGAAGTTCTTTAAGGCTGCCAGTATGTTTTTGAGAGCGACTTTCTTTTGTGGTCGTTTCATGGAGCGAATGACGTAGATAAATTGCAACCACTGCTCCACAGCCACCAATCACAAAGGGAATACGCCAGCCCCATGCTTTTAACTGATCTTCGTTAAGGTAAAGTGATAAAATAAATATAATAAAACTGGCTAACAGTTGGCCAGTAATAAGCGTACCAGATTGGAAAGAAGCAAAGAATCCGCGATGGTTTTTTAAGGAAACTTCACTCATATAAGTTGCTGCTGTACCATATTCACCACCCGCTGAAAGTCCTTGCATCATTCGGATTAAAAGCAGAAGAATGGCTGCTGTCACTCCAATAGTTTCATAGGTAGGAAGTATGGCTATGAGAAAAGAACCACCACACATCATAAAAATAGATATGAGCATTGAGCGTTTGCGTCCATAACGGTCAGCAATGAAGCCGAAGAGCCACGCTCCAATAGGGCGCATGAGAAAACCAATAAAAAAGACTCCTGCGCTTTTTAGCAATTGTGTAACAACATCACCATCTGAAGGAAAAAATTGTGATGCGAAATAAATCGACGTAAATGAGTAAACATAAAAATCATACCATTCTACTAGATTTCCTGATGCACTGGATATGATAGCAAAAACACGTTTTCTTTTATCATGTGCTTCTAAAGTTGCTTCGCTTTTCATGAAATGTTCCCCTTTTAGATCTATATTTATTTTTTCTAATTCTAACTAAGTTTGTTTTACGATTTGTATCACCAAAATTCAATTGTACCATAGTAATTTCTTATGAAAGCTATTTGAGATGGCTTATTTGAATTATGGGGTTATGCTTTTTGACCACTTTATTTTTGTCGGAGGATAAACTTCATCACAGCGAATCTAAAGGGGGAAAGTGCGTTGAAAAATAGCTTCAAGCTGGATGAAATGTTGGTAAAAAGAGTGCTTAAAAGGCTGTTTTAAAAGTCGTAGTTAGGGATGTTTGGAGAGTGTAGAAAAGTTGTATAGCTTTAATTGTTTAGTGACTAAACAATTAAAGATATTTGATAAAATCTAAACAATACAGAGTCTTATACATATATTTTTACTTAGTAAGTGAGCACAGTATTTCTTTATGCGGGGCGGCTACAAAAAAAGAATTATTTCATGTTTTGTGCTTCTTTTATTGAATATTTATACATCCATTATGAAAAAGCCCAATTGCTTGGGCTTTTTTATTGTGTTTAGAAAATTTAGTGAACTTCATTATCTTTAAGATATCCTCCTTTGTCTATATCTGGCATCAAGAGAATTGAGATGAGTGCAATGATCATCATACCAACTATGTAAAAAAAGAAGACAGTTTCATACCCTATATTTTTTAGTCCAAATGCTACATATTCAGCAGAACCACCAAACAGTGCATTCCCTATGGCAAAAGCAAGTCCAACTCCGATTGCTCGGATTGAAGCAGGGAACAGTTCTGCTTTTATGATACCTGCGATAGATGTATAAAAACTCATAATACAGAGCATTCCAATGATGATTAAGAGTGCGGCCCATGGATTATGGGCATCCCCAATCATTTTAAGCACAGGAATTGTGCAGATAATGGATAAGGCACTCCAACTGATGAGTGAAACTCTTGTTCCGATTTTATCGGCTAGAGAACCAAAGAGGGGTTGGAGTAACACAAAAATAAAGAGAGCAGCAGTCATTATCGTTGTTGCAGTGTGTTTATCAAATCCGGTGGTGGTGATCAGATATTTTTGCATGTAAGTGGTGTATGTGTAAAATGTGAGTGAACCTCCAGCTGTAAAGCCGATAACCAGAAAAAAAGCTTTTTTGTGGTTGCGTAAAAGCTCTTTTATACTACCAGCATGTTGTTTAGAGCGGCTTTCTTTGGTGCTTGTTTCATGGAGCGAACGACGCAGATAAATTGCAATTATTGCTCCAAATCCACCAATTACAAAAGGAATACGCCAGCCCCATGCTTTTAACTGATCTTCGTTAAGGTAAAGTGCTAAAATAAATATAGTGAAGCTGGCAAGAAGTTGACCTGAGATCGTTGTGGCATACTGGAAGGAAGCAAAAAAACCGCGACGATTTTTAAGAGCGACTTCGCTCATATAAGTTGCTGTTGTACCATATTCACCGCCAACTGAAAGTCCTTGAAACATACGGATTAAAAGTAGAAGGAATGCTGCTGTTATTCCCAAAGTTTCGTAAGTAGGAAGTATGGCAATAAGGAATGAACCACCACACATCATAAAAACAGAAATAAGCATTGAGCGTTTACGTCCATAACGGTCAGCAATAAAGCCAAAGAGCCATGCTCCAATCGGGCGCATAAGAAAGCCAATAAAAAAGATTCCTGCGGTTTTTAATAACTGCGTAACGGGATCTTCATCTGTAGGAAAGAATTGCGAAGCAAAATAAATCGACGTGAATGAATAAGCGTAAAAATCATACCATTCTACTAGATTCCCTGATGCACTGGATATGATAGCGAAGATACGTTTCCTTGTATCATGTGGAGCTAAAGTTGTTTCAGTTCTCATGAATTGTTCCCCTTTATTTTATATTTTTCTATTTAATGTTGTTTACAGTTTAAGCCATAAAAATTCAATTATATTACGATGCTTTCTTTTAAGGGGGGTAAAAGCGGCTTATTTTTGTGATGTTTGTAGCTTTTATTTTTATCGTAGAGAAAAAACGTTCCTCATATTTATAAATAAGGTATGTTTTGAATTTTATTGCATCTTTAACGATTGCATTGATCGTTCAAATCGAAAGGAGCGTTGAGATAGAATTGATTGGGATAATAGATGCCGTTTAATTTTGTTATGTAAATAAGGAAACGGTGTTTTTCTTATTTTTGATAAAGAAAAGTGAACTTTTGTTAAAACAGATTTGATGTTTTTAAAGTTAAGTGTACTGGATTCAGCGGTATCATAAAAAATCTATGGTCATGACATGAGGCAATTTATTCATCACGGTTTATATCAAAGAGGAGGATATCGCTGCTTTATGATATGAGAGATGAGTGTATAGCAGGTTGTAAATACTGATTTTTTTGTCATTATCATAATCAAGAATCCCGATTTTTCGGGATTCTTGATTCAGTTTAGAAAATTTTAATGGATACTATCACCTTGAAGGTATCCCTCTTTTCGAGCGTCGGGCATCAAGAGAACTGCAATGAATGCAAGAATCATCATGCCAGTTATATAAAAATAGAAGACAGATTCATATCCAAGACTTTTTAATTCAAGCGCTACGTATTCAGCAGAGCCGCCAAACATTGCATTGGCAATAGCGTAAGAGAGTCCAACTCCTATTGCCCGTACTGAAGCGGGAAACATTTCTGATTTTACAATGCCAGAGATGGACGTATAAAAGCTCATAATACACAGCATGCCAATAATGACTGATAGAGCAATCCATGTATTATCAGTGCTACCAATTACATGAAGTCCGGGGATGGTAAAGATAATAGATAAAACACTCCAAATAAGGAGTGAAGTTCTTGTTCCAATTTTATCAGCCATAAAACCAAATGCAGGTTGAAGTAACATGAAAACAAAGAGCGCAGCAGTCATCACAGTTGTGGCTGTATGTTTATCAAAGCCGGTGGTTGTGATCAGATATTTCTGCATGTAAGTTGTATAGGTGTAGAATGTGAGCGATCCTCCAGCTGTAAAGCCGATAACCAGAAAAAAAGCTTTTCGGTGGTTACTCAGAAGTTCCATAATACTACCAGCTTGTGTACTAGAACGACTTTCTTTGGTGGTTGTTTCATGGAGTGTGCGGCGTAGATAAATCGCAACAATTGCTCCTAGTCCACCAATGGCAAATGGAATACGCCAGCCCCACGCTTTTAATTGATCTTCGGTGAGATAAAGTGCCAGAATGAATATAACGAGACTGGCTAAAAGTTGGCCACCAATCAGTGTGGTGTATTGGAAAGAGCTAAAAAATCCACGGCGATTTTTGAGGGCGATTTCGCTCATATAAGTTGCTGTCGTACCGTATTCACCACCAACAGAAAGCCCTTGAAGCATTCTGAGTAAAAGTAAAAGAATTCCTGCTGCTACGCCAATGGTTTCATAGGTAGGAAGTAAGGCGATTAAGAAGGAACCACCGCACATCATAAAAACAGAAATAAGCATTGAGCGTTTGCGTCCATAACGATCAGCAATGAAGCCAAAAAGCCATCCGCCGATTGGGCGCATAAGAAAACCAATCGCAAAGACACCAGCAGCTTTTAAAAGTTGTGTAACAACATTGCCTTCTGAGGGAAAAAATTGTGACGCAAAGTAAATGGACGTAAAGGAATAAACATAAAAGTCATACCATTCTACTAGATTACCTGATGCACTGGACACAATAGCCCAGATACGTTTTCTTGTATCATGCGGTGCTAAAGTTGTTTCATTATCCATAAATTTATCCCTTTTATGATCATACCTAAATTGTTTCTTTTAAAATTTATTTACGATTCGATTCATCAAAATGCAATCATAATTTCCTACAAAAAATGTTTTAGGAGAGGATTTGTTTGAATTGTATTTCTATAAATATTGAATTTTCTGTTTCCTGTAACGTTAAGAATCAATCATAATATTTGTATGGAAATCTATCTTGATCTTTTATCACATGTTTTAAATAACGGCATTGATCGTACAGATCGGACCGGTGTTGGGACACGATCAATTTTTGGATATCAAATGCGGTTTGATTTGCAGGCAGGATTTCCTTTGTTAACCACGAAAAAATTGCATTTGCGTTCGATTATTTATGAGCTTTTGTGGTTTTTGAGAGGTGATACAAATATTGCATGGTTGAAGGAACATGGTGTATCAATTTGGGATGAGTGGGCTGATAAAGAGGGGAATCTTGGTCCTATTTATGGTTATCAGTGGCGTTCTTGGCCAGCACCTGATGGGCGCCATATCGATCAAATCAGTAATCTTTTGACTATGATTAAGGAAACCCCCGATTCTCGTCGATTAATTGTATCTGCTTGGAATCCAGCATTGATAGAGGAAATGGCTTTGCCTCCTTGTCATTGTTTTTTTCAATTTTATGTTGCTGATGGAAAACTATCTTGTCAACTTTATCAGCGTTCAGCGGATATTTTCTTAGGTGTTCCATTCAATATTGCATCCTATGCATTGTTGACGATGATGATTGCGCAAGTGAACGGACTTAAAGCAGGCGACTTTATTCATACTCTTGGTGATGCTCATCTTTATTCTAACCATTTTGAACAGGCGAAATATCAGTTGTCTCGTGTACCAAGTGCTTTACCGTTGATGCTTATAAATCCAGCGGTAACAGATCTTTTTTCTTTTAAATTTGAGGATTTTGAATTGCTTAATTATGAAGCGCAGCCACATATCAAGGCACCAGTAGCGATATGACTTTTTCAGTTTGTTTAATTGCAGCTGTTGCAGAAAATGGTGTTATCGGTCGTGAAGGAGCGATGCCTTGGCACTTATCCACGGATTTGCAACGCTTTAAGGCTTTGACTTTGGGTAAACCTGTCATTATGGGGCGGAAAACATGGGATTCTCTTGGACGTCCTTTACCAGGGCGTACAAATATTGTTATTACCCGTAATTGTGCATTTACGGCTGAAGGTGCTGTTATTACTCATTCTTTGTCTCAAGCTTGTTCTATTGCAAAAAGGGTAGCTTCTCAAAATGGTACAGATGCAATTTTTATTATTGGTGGTGGTGAAATTTTTCAACAAGGGTTGTGTATCGCTGATAAAATATTCTTTACAGAAGTCCTAGATTCCATTGAAGGTGATAGTTTTTTTCCTGTTTTTGATAAAGAGAAGTGGACTATTGTGCAAACACAATATATTCCAGAAGGAGAGAAAGATAGTCATCCGACACGTTTTGTAGTTTATGAACGAAGTTAATCATTTTTAATTAAATGGAAAGAGCCTGTCATTTGTATTGTAATGAGGTGAGAGGCACCCTATAAGATCAAGCAAATGGATTGGTATTTGAGTAGTAGTGGTCAGTTAAAGAGGTGATGATGCCCTGGACAAATCAAAATGGTGGTGGCCCGTGGAGTGGCGATAAAAGTAAACTCGGTGGTGGCAAAAAAACACCGGCTAAGAATCTCTTTGGTTCTGGTGGCAGTAATGGTGGTGATAATAGTCCCAATCTTGATGATATTTTGCGCAAAGGGCAGGATCAGTTTAAACAATTTGGAAGAAGTAGTCTTTCTGTTTTATTACTTCTGCTTGCTGTATTTTTTTGGCTATACCAGTCCCTTTATATTGTTCAGCAGAATGAACAAGCGGTGGAGTTGCGTTTTGGCATTCCTAAAGAAGGCATCATCGGTGATGGTTTGCATTTTCATTTTTGGCCAATTGAGACCTATATGAAAGTACCTTTAACGGAAAAAACAATTGCTATTGGTGGAAATCCTGGTCAGGTGCAGCAAAGTGATGGTTTAATGCTTTCGAGTGACCAGAATATCGTTAATGTCAATTTTTCTGTTTACTATCGAATTTCATACCCTAGTCAGTTTTTATTCAATGTAAATGATCAAGAAGGAACAGTTCGCCAAGTTGCTGAGAGTGCAATGCGTGAGGTCATTGGTTCGCGGCCGGTTGATGATGTTTTACGTGACAAGAAAGAAGAAGTTGCTAATGACGTCAGAAAGATTATCCAGTTGACTGTAGATAAATATCAACTTGGTGTTGAAATAAGCCGTGTGTCTATCAGTGAAGCTGCTCCTCCGACAAAGGTCGCTGCTGCGTTTAATTCTGTTCAGCAGGCGGAGCAGGAACGTGGAAGAATGATTGAAGAGGGGAATCGTGTGCGTTTTACGAAGATTGGTTTAGCAAATGGTGAAGCTTCACGCACAAGGGAAATCGCAAAAGGTGAAAAGGCACAAATGGTTGAAGAGGCAACTGGGCGTGCTGAACGTTTTCAGGCGATAGCTCGTGAGGCTGCAATTTCACCAGAGGCTGCTCGCTACCGTTTCTATATGGAGACGATGGGGCGTATTCTTTCTTCACCCAATAAGTTGGTTCTTGATCAGGCAAATTCCTCAGCCGTGCCCTATTTACCGCTGAACGAATTGTTGCGTAGCAATTCATCAGGAAAAGTGAAGGAAACGTCCGCACGTCCTGCATCGCTCTTGGATTCTCGCATTTCTGGAGGACATTAATTATGCAGCAATCTCGTTTTTTGTTTGTTTTTAGTGCTATAGCGTTTATTCTGATGATTTTGTGGATGTCTGTTTTTATCGTCTATCCTCGTCAACAAGTAGCAATTAAGCGCTTTGGACAAATTGTTAAGGTAGAGTCTAATCCTGGGATTTATTTTAAGGCACCCTTTGTAGATAAGATGATTATTGTTGACAATCGTTTGTTGCGTTACGATGTTCCTACACAATCTGTACAGGTTCGTGGTGGTGCGTATTATGAAGTGGATGCGTTCTTTATTTACCGTATTACAGATCCTAAGCTATTTTTACAGCGCATTGCTTCTGGGCGTCCGCAAATTGCTGCTCGTGAAAATCTTGCACCGCGTTTTATTGATGCTTTGCGGGCTGTTTATGGTAAGCGAGAATTTAAGGCGGCTTTATCAGATGAACGCGGAGCGATGATGGCTGAAGTACAGAAGCAGTTTTCTGTAGATGCGGGGTCGTTGGGTATTACCATTGTTGATGTGCGTATTCGCAAAACTGATTTGACCGATGCTGTTTCAGAAGATGTCTATCGGCAAATGGCTGCTGAACGTGAAGCTGCTGCGGAAAATATTCGTGCGCGTGGACAGCAGGAACGAGATCGTATTGTGGCGGAAGCTAATCGTGAATATGAAGAAATCGTAGCAGCTGCAAAGCGTGATGCTGAAATTACCCGTGGTGAAGGTCAGGCTGAAAGTATTCGCCTTTTATTGAATGCGCGGGAGGCTAATCCGTCCTTTTATGATTTTTGGTTAGCGATGGAACAATACAAGAATTTAGAGCGTACTCCGATGGTGATTTCACCAAATGAGGATTTCTTTTTCTATTTTCGTAATCCGCCGCAGGCAAATAAAGCATTCTTACCGAAAATGAATACTGGAATCAGTAAAACTGAGCAAAAATCGGAAGAAAATAGATGAAACAATGGGGTGCAGATACGAGCTTTTACATAAAAAGAGTGATCTGTAATCGTTTTCTGTTATGGTAAAAGTGGTGGAGAGTATCGAGCCATGCTGGTTTTGCATAGACGAATTTAGTAAGGCTCTTTGCAGCATTTGGTTAGAGGCATGTCATGGATAAAAATGTCATGGATAAAAATACGTTTGTGAAGTGCTTTTTCACAAGAGTTTTTGTCTGTGTGGTTTTGTTTTTATTATGGGCAATGAGTTTGTCTTGGGCGGGGGAAGAGAAAAATACACCACTTTCCATTCCTGATTTAGCTGCTGAGCTTTTGGAAACAGTTGTGAATATTTCCACAGCACAGACAGTTGATGGAACCGAACAGGATGAACTTACTTCGGTACCCGTTATCCCAAAGGATTCATTGCTGCAAGAATATTTTAGTGATTTTTTTACACCCAAAGATGGTCAAAAAGGTAGCCAGTTTCAAAAGGTGCGTTCTTTGGGGTCGGGCTTTGTGATTGATGCGCAAAGGGGACTTATTGTTACGAATTACCATGTTATCGTTGATGCTGACGATATTGAAGTTAATTTTACCGATGGGACAAAGCTAAAAGCAAAATTGCTTGGAAAAGACAGCAAGACTGATTTGGCGCTGCTTCAAGTGGATGCAGGAAGTAAAAAGTTAAAAGCTGTACGTTTTGGTGACTCGGAAAAGGCACGTATTGGTGATTGGGTTATGGCTATTGGAAACCCCTATGGTTTTGGTGGAAGTGTAACGGTTGGTATTATTTCTGCGCGCAATCGTGATCTTAATGCTGGTCCTTATGATAATTTTATTCAGACAGATGCAGCGATTAACCGAGGCAATTCTGGCGGTCCATTATTTGATAGAAATGGTGAAGTGATTGGGATTAATACAGCAATTATTTCCCCCTCTGGAGGGTCTATTGGTATTGGTTTTGCTATACCATCTGACATGGCTCTTGCTGTTATTAATCAGTTGCGTGACTTTGGAGAAATAAGGCGTGGTTGGCTGGCTATTCGTATTCAACCGGTGACAGAAGATATTGCAAAAAGTTTGAAACTAGAAAATCCTGTGGGAGCGTTGATTGCAGGTAAAATAGAAAGTACCGAGGTAGATAATAGTCAGTTGCAAGCTGGAGATGTCATTCTTTTCTTTGGCAATACTCAAATTAAGCATGCGCGTGATTTACCGCGTTTAGTAGCGGAAAGTCCAGAAGGAAAAGTGGTGGATATTAGGATTTTGCGGGATGGACAAGAAAAAACAGTAAAAGTTAAGCTTGGACGTTTAATCGAGACAGATGCAAATGAAAATACAGCAGAAGAATCCGATGATGAAAAAAGCGATGCCGTATCGAAAAACGTGACAATGCAATTTATGGGAATGACATTATCTGAGCTTACAGCGGATTTGCGTCAACGTTATTCGATTACGGATAAACTTCAAGGGGTGGTAGTAACATCTGTTGCACAAAATAGCGCGGCAGATAAAAAGCGTATTCGCTCTGGTGAGGTGATTGTTGATATCAATCAAAGTGTTGTCACAACAATTGATGAAGTTAAAAAACGTGTTCATAAATTACGTGAAGCAGGACGTAAAAATGCTTTACTCATTATTGCACGTCCAGATGGAGAGTTACGGTTTGTAACGCTTCCAATGGATTGATATTTTGGGGAGTGTGTTTTTGTTATGCTTATTAACTTATGTGACAAATGATGCTTTACTCTCTTCAGTTTTTTAAAAAGAAATTATACAAAAAGATTAATATCAAAGTCAGTGATTTTATGGATATTGATTATAAATCAGAATATCATCCATTTTTTTATAAAAAGATAAAGTGTTTTATTTATAAGTGTTAAACTAAATATTATTTTAGAACGTGTTTGCAAAGCATAGTTTATGATGCTGCCTTGGAAAGAAGTTTTATGGCTGTATTTTGGTATTGAATGATAATAGCAAGAAGAAATTCTTTTAGCATTGTTATTGTGTTTATTTTTAAGTGGGTGATATCATAAGCGCTTTCTGTGTGGGAAGTATAGAGGTTCTGCCTGTATTTTCGTTTGAAAAGCTTACTTTGTGACAATGTAGATGGAACATAGGGTTTTTGGGAGTGCCGAGCGTGTTACAATAAGTTGATGAGTGATGGGCATAGGGGTATTTCCATTTATGACACAGAGGACGATTACATTGATAGCTGGGCCTACTGCAAGTGGCAAGTCAGCGCTTGCCTTACAAATGGCTCAAGAAAAAAATGCTCTCATTATTAACACTGATTCAATGCAAGTTTATGATGTTTTAAATATTTTAACAGCACGGCCTACGGAGGCTGATACTGTGATTGTTCCACACTATCTCTATGGCTATGTGAGTCCTACTCTTCATTATTCAGTGGGACAGTGGTTATCTGATGTTGGAGAGCTTTTAAATACCTTCACGTCGAAATCACTTATTTTTGTTGGTGGAACAGGGCTTTATTTTCATGCTCTTTTAGAAGGATTTTCGGAAATTCCTCATATTCCAGATGTTGTGCGGCAGAAATGGCGACTTCGGCTTGATAAAGAGGGCGCTGAAAGTCTTTATCGTCAGTTGTTACAGATTGATGCTGTTCTCGCTGAGAAAATTTCTTCACAAGATGGCCAACGTATCATACGTGCTTTGGAGGTTTATGATGCAACTGGTAAGAAGCTTAGCTGGTGGCAGAAGAAAAAAATGCCTCCTCTGATTTCGCCAAATTGTTCAGAAAAAATTCTTCTCATGCCACCACGTCAATGGCTTTATGAACGTATTCACAAGCGGTTGGATTCTATGATTGAAAAAGGAGCTTTAAAAGAGGTGTTTGCTATGAAAAAGCTTATGCTTTCTCCTTTATTACCGGCGATGAAAGCTATTGGGGTGCCTGAATTTATAGCTTATTTGGATGGGTATAGAAGTTTTGAAAATGCTCTTGAAAAAGCAAAAACACAAACAAGGAGATATGCAAAAAGGCAAATAACATGGTTTCGTAATCAATTTGATGAGAAATGGACGCTCGTTTCTTTAGATAAAGTGCTGTAGAAAATTAAAAAAAAGAGAGCGTTTGGAATGGAAAGTTTTTAAAAAGGTAATTTTTGATTGACGAATAGTATTGATCGAATTAAAGCTTTTTACTATAAGGAATATCTTTCTTGACAGTATGTCGTGCATTTTAAATGGGGGGATAATTATACGATATATGTTTTCGTGTGTAATAGGCTCCTTTGGGGGCCTTTTTTTATTGTGCTATAAATGAGCGAGTGGGGAAAATGATAAATCATCCAAGAGCGAAAGAGAGTGCGGACGGAAAAATAATGTCTGGAGCTGAAATAGTGGTTCAAGCTCTTATTGATCAAGGGGTTAAGCATCTCTTTGGTTATCCTGGTGGGGCTGTGCTTCCTATTTTTGATGTACTTTATCAACAAGATTCACTTCAGCATATTTTGGTACGTCATGAACAGGCAGCGGGTCATGCTGCTGAAGGTTATGCACGCAGCACAGGGAAGGTGGGAGTTATGCTTGTGACTTCTGGTCCGGGTGCAACTAACGCTGTAACACCTCTGCAAGATGCGCTCATGGATTCTATCCCTCTTGTTTGTTTTTCTGGTCAGGTGCCGACAACGGTGATTGGAACAAGTGGCTTTCAAGAAGCTGATACGGTTGGTATTACAAGGCCTTGTACGAAGTGGAATTGGCTGGTTAAAGATGTCAATGATCTTGCGGCTATTATTCATGAAGCTTTTTCTCTTGCTCAATCAGGACGCCCTGGACCAGTTTTGATTGATATTCCTAAGGATGTTCAATTTGCTTCAGGAATTTATAGAGCACCTCAAGCGCTGACATTTATGCGTTCGTCTTCAAAGTTGAAAGGGAATGCGCAGGCTATTGAAGAGGCTGTTTCTCTCTTAGTAGAAGCAAAGCGTCCTGTTATTTATTCTGGTGGTGGTGTTATTTCGTCAGGTCCTCAAGCTGTAAAGCTTTTGCGTGATTTAGTTCAACTGGGTGATTTTCCGATTACATCAACACTCATGGGGCTTGGTGCTTATCCCGCTTCTGGCAAAAATTGGCTTGGAATGCTTGGGATGCATGGAACCTATGAAGCTAATATGTCCATGCATGATTGTGATGTCATGTTAGCTGTTGGTGCGCGCTTTGATGATCGCATCACTGGGCGACTGGATGCATTTGCACCTCATGCACGTATTATTCATATTGATATTGATCCTTCTTCTATTAATAAGATCGTAAAAGTGGAAGTGCCACTTATTGGTGATGTGGCTTGTGTTTTAGGAGATATGACACGACTCTTAAAGATACAGCAACCAGCGTTTAATAGTAAAGTTCGTGAGGCGTGGTGGACACAGATTAACCGCTGGAGAGCTCGTAATTCATTGGCGTATGCGGAGAAAAGAGATGTTATCATGCCGCAATATGCTCTTGAACGACTTTATGCTCTTAGTAAAGGTGCGAATGCTTATATCACAACGGATGTTGGACAGCATCAGATGTGGGCAGCACAATATTATCGCTTTGATGAACCAAACCATTGGATGACTTCTGGTGGACTTGGGACTATGGGTTATGGTCTCCCTGCTGCTATTGGTGTTCAAGTTGCACATCCTGATGCACTTGTTTTATGTATTTCTGGAGATGCTTCAATTCAAATGAATATTCAAGAGCTTGCAACGGCAATTCAGCATAATACGCCAGTGAAAATTTTTATTTTAAATAATCAGTATATGGGTATGGTTCGTCAATGGCAGCAATTGCTGCATGGTAATCGTCTTTCTCATTCTTATACAGAATCGATGCCTGATTTTGTAAAATTGGCAGAAGCTTATGGAGCGGTTGGTATCCGTTGTTCAAAAACCGATGAACTTGATGATAAAATTCAGCAAATGATTGCTTGTGATAAGCCAGTTCTCTTCGATTGTCGTGTGGATAATTTAGAAAATTGTTTTCCTATGATCCCATCTGGGTGTGCGCATAACGATATGCTGTTACCTGATGAAGCTAATGATGAAGCCGTTGCAAATGCTGTTTCTTCCGCGGGAAAGATTCTTGTATAAAATGAATATGTTAACAAAATAGTGAAGGATGGTGATGATGAAGTCTTTGGAGTCTTCATCTTTGTCTCTTCGTTGTGGAGAGTTCCTATTATCCTTAGAGTGCATTTTATGATTTTTATTCTTTGTTTAAAGACATGGGGTGTATTATTATTTGTTTATCTAAAAAATGTTATAAGTCGTGTGCCCAATTATGTTTGAATTTATTTGTACGCAATGTTTATTTTTTTAATTCATATGTTCACATCAAGAGCTATTTCGTTGCATTTTTTAGATAATATATTGAATTATCTGTTATAAATTAATTATGTTGTCTCATCTATGAAAGCTTCCATAGTGCAAGAAAAAAGCCATCGTGCTTGAAGGGTGCAACCATGCAAATCCTCATACTTGTGAAAACAATAGAAAAGTTTGTCACTCTGTTTTGGTTTCGCATTATGAAATTACTCCAAATCGCTCTTTCAAGGGCTTGATAGGAGAATCCCCCTAGCGGCTTAAAAGGGAGGGCAAAAATAACAAAGATCAAATGCAGCCATGGAAAATCATTTGGTCACCATAGCTTATAATCAGGTAGTAACCTCATTTGAGTATGCGGGAGAAATTTCTACATATGAGATGTGTCGTCAATATATATAAACCAGAATAATACTCAACATCATAGCATTATCAGGACATTAACATTGAAAATCAAATACTCTTTCTTTTATTTGTTCTACATCTCTATGATTCCATAAATCTGCAGACACAAACACTCTTTGAATCCACCGCATTGGATTTTCATAACTATCAAATGATCCGAAAAATTTATCTCTAGAGTGTAGAGCCATTCTGTTATCAATGTATAATAATCTTCCTGGTTGTATATCAATTCCAAAAGATACAGCCTTAATAGCTTCATAAAAATGATCTAAAGCTTCCTTGGCTTTTTTGACTGTGGCTCTAACATGCCCGGATAAAAAACAGCGCTGATGTCTGGGAATTCACCGTCCCCTTGAACTAGGGGCACTTTACTTGTAGAGGTGACCCCATTTTTTCTCCATCTCATAGGGAACATTAATTATATATAAATTACCCTTTAAGCTCCTCAAATCCTCTTCACTTAAAAGTTTTAAAGCTAGACGTGCATCAGATATTCTCGTTAACGGGCCATCAACATCATTGCAGATACCAGTTAAAAGTATCCCTTTAGGAGATCAATTTAAACCCCTTATAAATTTTAGTGCAGCATTTTCTCTATGAAAATCTCACTCAACTTCAGATCCTAATCCTGTATAATCTTTTTTATTACCCTCTAAAGGAACTAGGTTATTTACTATATGTTCGCCTGCAAACTTAATTGAATAAGGCTCTCCGATTAATAAAGAAAACATCATAATTAAATTTTCGCTCATATAGCCACTTTTACAAGAGGCATCTAAATTATAAGGATTAGGTGACGTATTCATTTTTCTATCAATAGGAAGGTTTTCAAAGATTAAATATGCTCTAGGGGTAATAGACATCTTTTGCTTCATAAGAATTGTCAATATTCTATGTGGTAACAGCAAAAATGCTATTTTTTTAGCTTAACCGAATATTCAAGATCACCGTATGTATGGATCATAAATAACATGGTCTAAAGCCTCCCAAAGTTTGTCTCTTTCGCCATTGCTCAACTCAAAAGTATTTTCATTTATCATTATAATTTCCTCCCCAATTATATCTCCCTACTTTTTTATTAAGAAAAGTGAAAAAACAATCATTAAAATTAAAATCAGCCATGTTAGTAAATAACTGTCTGTAAAATCTTGGATTAATCCAAATAATGGTGACGCAGTAATAATTGCGATTTGATTTACAGACATTGCTAAACCTAGAGAAAAGCCAACGCTTTCTTTCGGCGAAGAGTCTATAATATAAGAAACCCAAGGGCCATACCATCCTAATCCAAAAAAAACTAACCAAGCAGATAAAATAGTTAAATAAATTATGGACCCACTCATGCCCAAAATTAATATTAAAAATCCAAAAACGACTGCAATCATGCAAAACAAGACAGGAAAAAATCGTCCTTTTCTACAATGATCACTCCACGCTGCTAAAATAATTCTTCCTAAGGCACCAGAAGCCTGTGAAACAAAAAACAAATAAGCACTTTTATCTAAAGACAGGTGATAGATTCTATAAAAATAAATCGTTATAAAAATGGTTAAAACATATTGGACGATCACAAGTGAAACGCCTGAAAAAATAATATTTTTCATATGCGGCGCAGCTAACATTGTAAGACGAGATCTTACATTTGCATAGAACGAAACTTTTGCCTTGCTTTTTGGAACGATAGCTACAACTTTTGCTGGTGAGTGATAAAAAATAATAAATATACATCCCCCTAAAAAAGAAACTATGGCACCGACCAAAAACGCACCTTGTATGCCATAGACAAGCGCACTAGCAGGAAGAACTATCCCAGCTAATGCCCCACCTAATGGTAGCCCCGCCTGCCTTATTTCCATTGCAAATCCGCGTTGCGATTGTGGAAACCATGAAGAAACAGATTTAGCGCCACCAGGTTGAGCAGAACTATAAAATCCCCCTACAATGAGCAAACAGACCAAAAGGGAAATATAGTTATCTGCGATTACTCCCAACAAAAGAGAGACAGAAACACCGACCGCACCAACTCCAACAATAGAGCGCTCGTTAAACTTGTCTAGTAATTCACCAGCTACAAGTAACCCAATAATAGGTAGGAACTGCGCTGCTGAAGACAGCAAACCTATCTGAGAGTCACTAAGCGAGAAATCCTTCTTAAAAAATTCAGCTAAAGGACCAATCCCTTGAACAAAGAAGCAGGCTGATGCTTGAGCGATAGTGGCAACAAGCAATACAATCTATCTATGATAATTTTTTTCTATAAATTGATGATTGCTCACTATACACCTCTCCAATGAAAGTGTGTTTGTAGCCTTTTTTAATAATGATTGTAACAATAAATGAGGTGTTTTATGTTGATGACATAAAAATCTGTCAATACGATTGGTATTAATATGAAAACTAAGGAATATGCTTCATTTAAGGAATAAGCTATTATGTGCCGTGCAAATTTGATACGCTAGCGATATAAGATAAATTTTACAAACATTGGCTCAGCCGGTATTAAGCGTTCTTCATAAAAGACGCTATATTTTGGCAAGCTTTTTCCATATAATTCTCAAAGCTTTCTTCAGTCACATAGCCCAAGTGCGGTGTGCAAAGAACTCTCTCTGATTGCAATAATTTGCTCTCATATACTGGCTCGCTGTCATAAACATCCAGTGCAAAGTAAGTTGAATTTTCCAAACTTAGTATTTTTTCTATCGCCCCTTTTTCAACCAAAGCTGAACGCGCTGTGTTGACAAAAAGAGCATGGAGTTTCATGCGCAATAGATCCTCTAATTGAATGATTTCTCTGGTTTTATCGCTTAAACGTAAATGGACGGATATAATGTCAGGACGTGTAAAAAATTCATCTTTTGAATGCGTAAAATGATAACCTAAATTTTTTGCTTCTTGTGTTGAACGCTCGCTCCCATAAACCAAAATGGACATGCCAAAAGCTTGAGCATATTGAGCAACCATTTTACCAATACGCCCAAACCCGAATATTCCAAGAGTAGCCCCTTTCATTTGGTTGCCAAATGTTGTTTGCCATCGTCCTTTTTTCATATCAGACACAGATTTACAGAGTTTTCTGCGTGCAGACATCATTAAGAGCCATGCAAATTCAGCAGCAGAAGTTGGATCTCCACCACCGTCTAATATTTCAATTCCCAAATCTCTACAAGCTTCTATATCAATATGTGAACCTATAGGGCCTGTTTGGCAGATTAATTTTAAATTTGGCAGTTTCAGGAGAAGATTTTTATCAACTATAGTCCGCTCTCTGATTAAGATAAGAATATCTATCTCTTTGAGCTTATCTTCTAAATCACATTCTTTAGCTAAATTATTTATAACCAGCACTTCATGCGATTTCATTAATTTTGTAATAGACTGTAATGTTAGGGTGGCTTTTTGATAGTCATCTGGAATTAATATTTTCAATTTAAATCTCCCGTCTCATTCATCAATATTTGCGCTCATTATTTCATTTCTAAAACAACCAAAAAGCAGTCTCACCTCTGATATTTTAACATAACGCCAAGCCTATTAACAAATTATATCCCTTGATTTTATTGTTATTTCTAGCAATAAGAATAGCATTAATCCGTTCGTTTTTATAAACTTTAAAACATTGCGACAAAAAGAAAAAATTTGACTCAGGAGATGGAGAATTGCGCTTTTCTCATATTCTAGAGGACGAGCCTGAAGTGCTACGCTGGACTGAAACCATATCCCAGTTTTCTTATAATAGACTACCAAGAAGGCCATATTTACGAACCAGGTTTTATTATAGAAATAGAAAAAGCTCCATATTTGTGCGAGATAAAGTGTGCTTCATATATAAGCGTGATGTCTCTCTTTTATTCGTTGAGATATAACTTCTTTGTAGCATGAAGAGTCAATTTATTAAAATCATGATAAGAGGGAGTTAGGAACTTTATAGGTGTATCATCATAGGATTAATTAGGCTTGTTGAGAGCTATTTCTCTTTCTGCCAAAGGTTCTTGATATATTTCATTATTATTTCGTAAGAGTGGATGTACTGTATTTTTATGTGCAAGAAAATTGCAATGCTCTTTTTCTCATTCTAAATTTTGGTTAGAAAAAGCGTATAGAGGTGTTATTTTAAATTTAAGATATGCATATTCCGTTGTTGGTGTTACTGTTGTAAAAAGTAATGTTTTGTTTGATAAGTATAAGGTTTTACCAAGAAGATCGATGTATAGATAAAATTTAGATTGTTACAATATCTTGAAAAAGCAATGGATAAATAATTGATAACTGTGCTACGAAAGTTGTTAGATGAGCGTGTGTCAGCAATTCTTAATAAAAAAGTTTTTCTTGAGAATGGTTTTGTTGGCAAAATACTTGCTCTTTTTATACGAATCTTATGTTGGTAAGCTATGCAATTTTCACAGGAACAGGATAATGCATTGAAAGCTGTTGCTGCGTGGTTGAGGGAAGGGCGTTCTCCACTTTTTCGCCTCTTTGGCTATGCGGGAACAGGCAAGACAACGCTTGCGCGCTATTTTGCTGAAACAGTTGATGGCTCTGTCCAGTTTGCTGCTTTTACAGGAAAGGCTGCGCAGGTTTTACGTTCTAAAGGTGCAAGCAATGCTTGTACGATTCATTCATTGATTTATTGTCCGCGTGGTGAAGAAGAAGTTGCCGATGAAGTTACGGGAAAGAAGTCTATTGCTCCAACATTTACATTAAATCGAAGAAGTGCAGCTGCACAAGCTAAACTCATTATTATCGATGAATGTTCGATGGTCGATGAACAATTAGCGCGTGATTTAATGAGTTTTCGGACGCCAATTCTTGTTCTTGGTGATCCAGGTCAGTTGCCTCCCATTTCAGGAGGTGGTTTTTTTTCTAATGGTGCACCAGATTTTCTTCTCTCAGAAATTCACCGACAAGCGCAGGATAACCCGATTGTTCGTTTAGCTATGAATGTGCGTGAAGGACGCGATATTGCTTATGGCGATTATGGAGAAGCGCGCGTTGTTACACGTAAAGAGGTCAATCAACAATTGGTTTTAGAAGCTGATCAGCTTTTGGTAGGGATTAACCGAACACGTTATCTTTATAATAAACGTTTGCGTGAGTTGAAGGGATTTACAGCAGATTACCCACAAGCAGGAGACAAGCTTGTATGCTTGCGCAATGATCCCACTAAAGGTTTGTTGAATGGCTCTTTATGGAAAGTCCTCACTTCACAGAAGGAAACTGTTAAACCGGGGGTTAATCTTCTTGTTAAGCCAGAAGAGAGTGAACGTGGAGTGGTGAAGATTAAGCTTTTAAAAGCAGCGTTTGAGAATCCTGAAAATGAGGTTTCATGGCAATTAAAAAAAAGATATGATGATTTTGATTATGGCTATGCATTAACTGTTCATAAAGCGCAAGGGTCCCAATGGGACAATGTGGTTTTATTTGATGAAAGTTTTGCATTTCGCGATATGCATGCACGCTGGCTTTATACGGGAATTACCCGTGCGGCAAAGCGTCTCATAATTGTTCGATAAAAAAATTTTATTTTCTAGGATTATGCTGGTGAATGTGTCTTTTTCTTTCTTTAAGAGTTGTATACGGAAATAGGAGTGTGCATGGCAGTAAAACTTTCAGTTAATCTTAATGCTATTGCTGTTTTGCGCAATCGGCGTAATCTTCCATGGCCAAACATTAAAGATATGGGGCGTATAGCGCTTACAGCTGGAGCAGCAGGTTTAACGGTTCATCCACGGCCAGATGAACGACACATTCGTTTTTCTGATTTGCCGGACATACATCGTTTAATTAACAGTGCTTTTCCTACGGCTGAGTTTAATATTGAAGGTTATCCAAGCGATACATTTTTGGATATGGCAGAAAAGTATGCTGATCAGATTACTCTTGTTCCGGATGATCCAGCGCAGTCAACTTCTGATCATGGTTGGGATTTTACTCATGATGCAGAATTTTTGGCGCCTATTGTTCAGCGCTTGAAAGAAAAAAAAATTCGTGTGTCGTTATTTGCTGATCCCGTTTTCGAAGGTCTTGATATTGCTAAAGCGATTGGTGCTGATCGTGTGGAATTTTATACTGGGCCTTATGGAGGTGCATTTGAAGATAAGGTAAAACAGGATCAGGAATTGCATAAACTTACCTTAGCAGCAAAAAAAGCCAAAGAGTTGCAATTAGGTATCAATGCAGGTCATGATTTGACGATTGCTAATCTTCCTGCTCTTGTCAATCGCATTCCTTGGCTTGATGAAGTTTCCATTGGTCATGGATTGATTGCTGATGCATTAGAACATGGAATGCATGAGACTGTTCAGCGTTTTATTCGGTTATTGGTATGATTTTTCCTCTATACAATTCCGAGAATGCGGTCTTATAAAGTACTGTCAGTTTTATCCTAAAAGAATAATTTTGTACATGCATAGAGTGATATTACTGCTATGCTGTTTGAGGTACGTTCAGCTTGAGATATTCATTTTTCTGGCTTTTAAGGGCATTGTATTATATCGATGCTACCAGTTTATAAAAATTTTTGCGTTAAGATCTCTTTGTGTGATCTTTTAGTGGAGGTAAAAAATAATTTTTTATATTGTCTGTGTTTAAAAATTACGTAAAGCTATGCAAGCGGTATTTCTAGTGTGCGGTAGGTGAGATTGATTTTTTGCGTTAAATAAAAAACTATCTGGCTCATTTTATAATTTTTCTTGCTATCCGCTTTGATTTGGTTCATGTTCGAGAACTACGTGATGTCTTTTAATTTTAAGGATACAGCGGTCCATTATGTAGAAGAAGAGTAGAATTTTAGAGTATGTGTTTCTCTTCATTAGTATTTTTTTTGTATAATTTATCGTTTTTTATAGAGCAGCAACTGAAATCTATTTGGGGATCCAAATATTATGCTTTTGGAAAGTTGGGGGGGCAGAGTTTTGTTTTGCGTAATAAGTAAATTTAAAAATTATTTTATTGCTGTATTGCTATGAGCAAAGTTTTTTCATCCGTGTTTTTTCATCCGTGATGTTGCAAAGCGCACAGGATGGTTTTTGCTTTTTATCAAGTAAAAATAATCTGAAATTCAGTTTAAATGTAAAGATAAGGGAGTATTTTCATGCGTGTTTATTATGATCGTGATGCGAACGTTAATCTGATTAAAGAGAAAAAAGTGGCCATTGTTGGTTATGGTTCACAAGGGCGTGCGCATGCTTTAAATCTAAAGGATTCTGGTGTTCAAAAGGTGCAAATTGCTTTGCGCCCAGGGTCGGCAACAGCTAAAAAGGCTACTGTGGATGGTTTCGAGGTTGTTAGTGTTGTTGAAGCAGCAAAATGGGCAGACCTCATTATGATGGCAACGCCAGATGAATTGCAAGCTGATATTTATAAAGAACATATTCATGATCATTTACGTGATGGAACAGTGATTGCTTTTGCACATGGTTTGAGTATTCATTTCGGCTTAATTGAAGCGAAAAAAACAGTTGATGTTGTGATGATTGCTCCTAAAGGTCCAGGTCATACAGTGCGCAATGAATACCAACGTGGTCGCGGTGTTCCTTGTTTAATTGCGATTGCACAAGATGCTTCAGGGCATGCTCATGATGTAGCATTATCTTATGCATGTGGTCTTGGTGGTGGACGTGCTGGAGTGATTGAAACAACATTTAAAGAAGAGTGCGAAACTGATCTTTTTGGTGAACAAGCTGTTCTTTGTGGTGGTCTTGTCGAGCTTATTCGAGCAGGTTATGAAACACTAACCGAAGCAGGTTATGCGCCGGAAATGGCTTATTTTGAATGTTTACATGAGGTTAAATTGATTGTTGATCTCATCTATGAAGGTGGTATTGCAAATATGAATTATTCGATTTCCAATACGGCTGAATGGGGTGAATATATGTCTGGTCCACGCGTGATCACGGATGAAACGAGAGCAGAAATGAAGCGTATTTTGAAGGATATTCAGACGGGTAAGTTTACGTCAAATTGGATTCAAGAATACAAAGCGGGTGCTGCTCATTTTAAAGGCATGCGACGTTTAAATGATCATCATCCTATCGAAGAAGTTGGCAAAAAACTCCGCTCTATGATGCCTTGGATAAAATCTAACGCTTTGGTTGATAAAGAGCGTAATTAAAGTCATAGAGATTTCTCTATAAAAAGCTCTTATGCTTTATCTATAAATCAAAAGGGTAACTCAAGTTACCCTTTTTTAATATGCTTTTTATGTACGAATTTTATTTATTATTTTTAACCGCTTTTTTTCTTATAAATAAAAAATACATTATGCCTAAGAAAGCAAACCATACTAGACTATATTTGAAAGCTATAAAAGTATCAGGTTCTAATGTCAACAAATAGAGCATGAAAGCAAAAAACACTAAAACAATCCCGCACACGATAACACCTCCCGGCATTTTATAGACGGACTCAGCATGTAGATGAGGGTGATTGCGACGATAAATAATATAGCTAATCAAAATGACAGACCATACGAATAAAAATGCGATCGCTGAAATGCTGGTCACAATTGTAAAAGCGCTTATGATGCTTGGAGATGATGATGCAATGGTATAGCCTAATAAAATACATAAGCAAGAAAAGAAGAGGGCATTGGCTGGAACATGGTATCTGGAAAGCTTACCCAAAATCGGAGGTGCACCTTTTTGTGTTGCAAGCCCATATATCATGCGACTGGTAGAAAAAATACCACTATTTGCTGAAGAGGCAGCCGAAGTCAGAACGACAAAGTTCACCAAACCAGCAGCTATCGGAATGCCAGCAAGCCAGAACATCGAGACGAAGGGGCTGTTTTCTGGAACAATTTGATCCCAAGGTATGACGGACATAATCACAATGAGAGAAAAGATATAAAAAAGTACAATACGAACCGGTATTGCATTAATTGCTTTAGGGAGAACTTTTTTAGGTTCTTTCACCTCAGCTGCAGTTGTTCCGGCAATTTCTATACCAACAAAAGAAAAAATGGCAATTTGAAATCCAGCAAAAAAACCTGTAAGCCCTCGAGGAAATATATCTCCACCATTCCACACGTGACTAAGAGAAGCAACAGTACCATTTGGAGTGGTAAAGCCAGTCGTTATCATATAAAATCCAACAACGATTAATGCTAAAATTGCTACGACTTTGATAAGACCAAACCAGAATTCAAGTTCACCGAAAAATTTTACAGCAAGGAGGTTAAGGATTAAAAAGAAGCCAATGCAAGAAAAAACAACAATCCATGGATTGAGTGTTGGCCACCAGAAATGCATATAATTAATGATAGCAATAATATCTGCAGCTCCAGTCACAACCCAGCTTAACCAATAGTTCCAGCCAACAAAAAAAGCAACTCCGGGTCCTAGCATATCGGTTGAAAAATCAACCAGAGACCGATATTGTGGATTAGAAAGTAATAATTCTCCCATAGCGCGCATAACGAAGTATAGTGCACAACCAATAATAGCGTAAACGAGTATAATGGAAGGGCCTGCTACACTGATTGTTTTTCCTGATCCCATGAAGAGACCTGTTCCAATAGCACCACCGAGGGCTATAAGCTGTACGTGACGGTTATCTAGTCCCCGTTGCAATCTTTTATGCGGATCAGCTTCTAAATTTTGTGTATCATTCATTTTTTGAAGGTTCCCTTTAATTATTTAAGATTCAAAATTACATTGAAAACGTTATCTGTGTATCGAAGCATGATATGAGTGAGTCGTAAAGGAGAAAAACATTTTTTATGATTTCATGTGGAAAAAGGGAAAGCATATAGAATCAGGAGCGATGTATTCTAGTACTTCGAAATAACGTAACAGAAATTTGAGTGTGGAGTTTGGATTATAGCTTAGAGGATTGATCAATGGTTAATGAGAAAGCACAACTGTGATTAGACAGTTACTATTGAGGTGTGAACAGTTGTAAAAAACTGTGGAGACTGCCCGTAGTTTATAACAAAAACTGGAGATGAAGCCAGTGCGTTACATTGTTTTCTTGCATGATGAGTATAATCATGGAGAAGGGTTTTTTATTTTTCAGCAGACGGATTATGAAAGTTATCATCTTCTTAAGAAATTAAGAAATTTTTTGAATGATTTCTTCATGGGAAATTATCGTTTAATAGGATAAGTAAAGAAGTAAATTCTGATATCAATTTCCGGAAGGATATTGTTGATTTAATGATATCTGTGCCATTGATCGTGTTCAGGGGGCGTGATTGTTATTCGTCTTAATTTTTACTAAAAGACGATTTTGATTGATATTTTATCCGAAATAAAGCGAGCAAATAAAGCACAGAAATTATTTTAGAAGCACTAGTTACCAGTAAAGGGAATATAACCAACAAAGAAACAACGGTATTTGCAATAGGCGTTATTAAGCTCCTATATGGTAGGTGAATGTCTGGTTAGGATGCGCTCTGTTTTTTGAAGCATGAAATGGGTGGTATTTTTCTGAATGCAAAAGATATCAGAGAATGGAAAGACTATTTGCGTCGATTGACGGGGGTTATAACCCATTTTAGATCATAAATTTGTGTGATGTTGTTGGTAAATAAAAGAAAAGTATACGTTTTTATCGGATGAAGTTGTATCGTTTTATCTGTTTTAAGAAAAAATGGACGAGTTTCATGATACATTAACAAATTGCGCTTGAAGGAATGCATTATATAAAAGATGCGAAAGGTGTTTTGGTGCCGATAAGTTTGGTTCACCTTGCGGATTTATTAGAATTTGCGGATTTATTAGAAGATGAAATGGTGCGCAAAATTATGAATTTTTACAAAGAGTTATCGGCAAGATGCTCCGCAAGAGGTGCAGTGAAAACACCAACTTCCCCCGCTCCTTAACTCCTGAAAATTAGCTATCACTACGATAAATGTCAGCGTTCAAATTTATTATAGCATGCCTCTATCGAAAAAATTTGACGTGCCCAGTAATTATGTGTAGGAGTCATTTATAAAATATATATAGTGATTAAATAACGCGTGTTTCTAAATAGGGTGAGGGGGGATGCGCAAAGAGCTGATTTTTCGATTTTATGGGCTTGTTGTTGTGCTGTATCTTTCTGATATGGTGCTATTTTTAAGTAACCTTTGGAACGCTTATCGCATAACATCTTCATCGGTTTTCCTAGGCGTGACTATGGCGTTGGGAACGCTTACGCCCTATCTTTTGAAAAAAAAGTGGGCTTGTGCGTATTAAAGCTTCGCTGCAGTTGGTAGATTTATACAAAAGACGGATCATCATCTATAGCCTCCTTTTATTGATTGCTCTTTTTCATTATGTTGATTCCCCCATTGGTTTTATTGCTGTCTCTATCTCTATCGGTTATCTCTCTTTAATTACTTTAAGTACGCTCGAGACTTATAATACTAAACTAACCCTTAGTGGTTATATCAGTGCCCAAAAGGCTTCCCGCATTATGCAAACAGTGGTGCAGATTGGCGCCTTTTTGGGAGCGGCACTTAGTGGTTATCTCTTAGAAGCGATCAGTCCGCGAGGGACAGCGGCTGAAGTCGGCTATAATGGTTTGATTGCGGTAATTTGTTTGTTTGATATCATCGTAAGCCTTGTGGCCGGATATGTCATTTTTTGCGATGAATATAGTGCTACGGGCGACGCGCCATCTGCAACCGAGAAGAAGCCGATATCTACGTCAAAGGCAGATGGGCTCTCCCTTGAACTTAAACTTTTATGCGTCTGTATAGGCCTTATTGGTTTTCATATTTGCGCCTATAATACACTGGCGACTATTCTTTTTCAGAGTGTGAAAAATTTTGGCTCTGAATATTATGGGCTTTGCAGCGCGGTTGCGGGTGTGGGCGCTTTTTTAGCTGCTTTTATCAAAATCCCTCGCTTTGAATTCATCCTTCCCGCCCTTATGTTGGGTGTGGCTGATTTCATTTTTAGCACCACGCAATCGCCTTATTTGGCTGTGGTTTTTTGCTTTTTTATTGGCTTTTCGATGAACACTATGCGGATTAACGCCCGCAAGTATATGATTGAAGCGACCCAGACAGAGGCTCAGGCAGAGCTTGTGGGAAGTTATAGCGGCATGCTTTATACTGTTTCCCAATCGGCGGGTTATGTTATCCTCGGTCTTCTTACAAGCTCTGCCCTTATGGGACCGCAGGCGGCCATTTATCTTCTACCCCTTATAGGGCTGATAATCTTTATTTATGTTCTTTTCCTTTTATCGCGGCGGGCTAAAGCATGAGCAAACCCATTCTTATTGTCGATCCTTTCTCCACAGGTGCCCTCTATGGCACTGCTTTGCAAAAATTAGGCTATGACTGTTACGGCGTTGTTTCTCAACAAGCTCCTTTTTCACACTATATGCTTTCTTATCAGGGTAAGAGCATGGCAGAAGTAAAGCTTCATAGTGTAGATGAGATAAAGAAGCGCTTTTCAGTTGGTGCGATAGAGGCAGTGGTGGCGGGCGCCGAAGGAGGTATTTATTGTGCAGAGCTATTGGCTGCTTATTATTGTTGTCTTGGGAATAATCCCTTGACCACCGATTGGCGGCGGAAAAAGGCGGTGATGCAAAAGCGCCTTTGTGAAAATGGTTTATCTTACATCCGGTCGAAGATTCTTACAAAAGGCGATTGTGCTCTTGATGGTTTTGAAAGCCCCAGCGGTTATGTGGTGAAGCCGAATGATTCTTCTGGGAGTGATGGTGTTTTGTTTTTCTCTAGCCGTGAGGAAGTGGTGGCGTGGGTTTCTGGGATCGATTGGATGCAGAAAAATATTTTTGGCACACCTAACGAGGCTTATTTGCTCCAAGAAAGATTGGTGGGAGAGGAATACATAGTGGATGCCGTTGTAAATGGAGAGGCTATAAAGATATGTGCTTTATCACGATATAAAAAAGGTGCCCATAATGGGAGTGCTTTTGTTTATGAATCGCTAGATGTGCTTGATGCTCAAGATCCCCTTTATGCGGTTCTTATCTCTTATGCAAAACAATGCATTCGTGCGGTGGGGATTGAATATGGGCCCGCGCATATGGAAATCATGCAAACCGCCCGTGGTCCAGTGATGATCGAAGTGGGAGCCCGCCTCCATGGGGGGATTGCACCCGCTTTGTTCGCACATTGCTATGAAGAGGGTTTACTTGAAAGCTCTGTTAATCTTATTGCAGGGGTGTTTTCGGAAGCACCAAGTCGCTTTAAGAAAAAGGGGCGTATTATCTTTCTTATCAACAAGGTCGACGGCCGCTTCATAAAAGATGTTAACCTATGGCAGCAAAAGCTTCATTCTTGGAAAATGTAGTTCATTGTATGCTCTTTTTTAAAGAAAACGAACCTCTACCCTTGACAATCGATTTAAATACTTGCCCAGCCATTATAGCGATTTGGGGTCGGAATGATGATGAACTATCGACTTTAGAGAGAATAATTCGTAGCAATTTCCTATAAAATACAACAGTTGAGAGGAAAATATGGATTCAGCAGCACAAATAATTAAAGATATAGACAAATATGAAAAAACGCGATCATCACCAAGTGGAAAAACATTATTGCTGCCGCTTTTGATTTCTTTGCTCATTGGCAAAAGTTCAAACAGGGACTTGGCGCTGTTGCCAAGTGGTTTGGCAATGTATGGGAGGGCTTTAAACAAAGTCTCTCCAACTTTTGGGAGTGGTTGGGGAGCTTTTTTGCCCGCGAAACGCTCTCAGAGAGCGCCAAAGCTGGTATGGAGCAAGCAGGGGAAGACTTGGCGAGTTGGATTGTCGATGGCTTTATGGGAAGTATCACAAAATTGATGGATTTTTTTAAATCCTTGCCCAGCCGCATCAGAGACTGGATTGGCAGCATTGATTTATCCG